>JAFWFL010000052.1 GCA_017515595.1 Coriobacteriales bacterium | reverse complement strand
TATAATATAAAATTCCAGCTGACAATACATGCCATTGCAATTATTTTGCCTACAAGGCCGGGCAGACCGCAAGACTCGGCAATATAAATAACAATGGTCGAGAAGGTTGTGTTAAAAGCAAAAAGAATAAGATACAAAATGAGGCTGCGCATTATGTTCGAAGTGCTTTTAAAAGTCACACCCCGGCTTAACAAAAAGTTGTAAGTTGTTGACAAAATAATTGCGCTAACGTTAGATACTATGATGCTTTGGTCAAAAACCTCTCGTAATAACCAAAATACAAAGAGCTCAATGAGGGCAGAAGAACCTCCCACAATCAAATACATACAAATCTGCTTCAGGATGTCTTTTTGCAGATACTTTTTGATGTCCATTACTGCTGCTTAGCTTCCTGAGATGTTGACATAATAATTCTGCGGGCAATATAAATGGGTCTGCCTTTGCCCTGGATATAATCCCTGCCAAGGTAACTGCCCACAGAACCAAGAACCAAAAGCTGAATACTTCCAAAAAACAATACCAGTACCACAATAGTTGCGTAACCCGGAACATCAGCTCCGAGTACAAACCGTTTTACTATAACAAAGATGAGGTACAAGATGGCGCAAATTGCCGAGAACCACCCAATATATGTCGCTACTTTAAGGGGAAATGTGCTAAAAGACATAAGCCCGTCAATTGCATAACGCAAGAGCTTGGGATATGACCATGTAGTATGACCGGCATTGCGCTCGTTTGGTACATAGGGAAACGGGATAGTCTTAAAACCAATCCAGGAAAACAAACCTTTAGAAAAACGGTCATTCTCGGGCATCGAGAGAAGCGCCTGGGCAACATAACGTCTGAACACTCTGAAGTCGCTCGCATCAGCAAGAACATCCATATGCGAAGAAGCTGCCAGAACGCCATAAAACTTTTCAGAGAGCCAGTTCTTTATACCGCCCTCGGTTCGCTGGCTTTGATATGCCGCAACAACATCGCAGTCATCATTTGCCATAAGGATGCGGTACATCTCCAAAAGCGTCTCGGGATGTTGCTGGAGATCAGCATCAATAAAACCAATCACATCGCCAAATGCATATTCTAAGCCTGCATATAAAGCCGCTTCTTTGCCAAAGTTCCGCGAGAATGAGATAACGGTTACTTCACAGGGAAGGTTATCTCGCCCGGCGATATTCTGCATCTTCTCAAACGTGGCATCTCTGCTGCCGTCATCTACAAAGACAATCTGATAGCTCTCTTCAAAGCTCTCGAATGCCGCAACGGTTGCTTCATAAAAAGCATCAATATTCTCTTCTTCATTAAACCCCGGGACAACAAGCGTGAGCGCACACCTGTTTTGTTTTGCGGGGGCAGCAGAATCTGTCTGAACCATCTGATCTCCCTCATATATAATACGCCGTCATGGGTAAATCCATATCTCATACGCTGCTAAAAAATATATTGCTCTCTATAGTTATATAACATTTTACCATGTCCAATTATAAAACACCCTTATACAGATTACCGGTACGGACTGAATCATAAGTATTTTTGCAATCATACTCCAAAGTTTAGGCTTGGTTCATTGCGGTTTATTGGGCTGTTCGTCTAATATCTACCATCGCGTTTGTTGTATTCGCAAATTCGAAAGGAGTTTTTGTTATGTCCAAGAACATGAGCCGTCGTTCATTCCTCCAGGGTGCTGGCGCAGCTGCCGCTGCTGCTACCATGGGCGCAGGCACCGCTTTTGCTGCCGGTGCTCCGGTTGCAGAGGACTACGTCATCAGCCTCAAGAACGGTCTGCCCAAGTGGAGCTTCGAGATCCCGCCTGCACCTATTTCTGACGACGAGATCGCCGAGGTTATCGAAGACGACATTATCGTTGTAGGCGCCGGTATGTCTGGTATGTGCTGCGCTGCTTCTGCTGCTGAGTCCGGCGCAAGCGTAACTCTGTTCTCCGCTTCAAGCCAGCCCATCAGCCGTGGTGGCTCGAACTTCTCCGCTTACAACAAGGTTATCGAAGAGTACGGCATCGAGAGGCTCGACCCGGTCGATTTCTTCTATCATGAGGAGCGTGCCGCAAGCTTCACCATTGACCAGCAAATGTGGATGCGTGGCTACAACAACTCAGAAGAGGCCATGAACTGGGTTATCGACATTGTCCGCAGCAAGGAGGTTGAGGTCTTCCTCGAGAGCGACAACCGTTATGACAACGGCCCCGACTACGCCATTGGCTTTGGTGCTAAGGGCGACAACTCCGCAAGTGCTTCTACCGGCCAGCAGAACGCCGTTGTAGCCATGGAGGAGTACGCACTTGAGAACGGCGCCAAGATTATTTATGACACCGTTGCTAAGCAGCTTGTTCGTGACCCCGAGAGCGGCCGTGTTACCGCCGTTATCGCCGAGAAGGCCGACGGTTCTTATGTTAAGTTTGTTGCCAACCGTGGCATCGTTCTTGCAACCGGTGACTTCTCCGCTAACAAGGAAATGATCGCTAAGTACTGCCCGCAGGTTCTCCCGCTTGTTGGCACTGAGGATGCTCCCACTGATTACAACCGTGGCTTTGCACTGACCGGTCTGTATCCGGGCGACGGCCAGAAGATGGGCCTCTGGATTGGCGCAGCTTGGCAGCACACCAGCGTTGCTCCCATGATGCAGGGTTCTTGGGGCGGCTCCTATGAGCCCCTCGGATTCCATCAGGGTCTCAATGTTAACATGAACACCGAGCGTTATCAGCGCGAGGACATGAGCTCTCCGTACAGTGCAAACCACCTCATCACCCAGCCCGGTCACAGGTCATGGGGTATCTGGACCGCTAACTTTGCTCAGGCAATCATTGATGCCGGCTACGAGTGGCGTAGGTTTGGCGCCCGCTATGAGACCACGCCTTCAACCGCCGAGCAGCTCATCGCTCAGTGGGATGCTTCCATGAAGTACGAAACCATTGAAGAGCTTGCCGAGAAGTGCGGCCTTGACGCCGAGAAGCTCCATGCTGTCATTGACCGCTACAACGAGCTTTGCGAGATTGGCGAGGACCTTGACTTCCATAAGCCCGCTCAGTTCCTCATCCCGATTCTCCCCGAGGGCCCGTTCTATGCAACCCGCAACTCCCCCATGGTCATGACTGTTATGGGCGGCCTCAACACCAACCAGTGGATGCAGGTTTGCGACGAAGACGACCAGCCCATCCCCGGCCTCTTCAACATTGGCCATATGACCGGCAACATGTATGCCAACAACTACAACTTCGCAATTCCGGGCAACTGCTACGGCATCAACTGCATCACCTACGGTTACCTCGTAGGCAAGGACCTCGCAGCCGACAGGTTCTAATACCTGCTTTTGCCAATAAGCCTTGAGCTTAGTTGCGTAACAAAAACGGGCTCCGGGAACAACTCTCGGGGCCCGTTTTTGTGTCATATAAAACAGGTGTTATACTTCGGCGTAGCGAGTATCGCCAAAGGCGTATCCCCAGTTCATTTGAGCACAAGCGTTGCGGCCTACTATGCCTTCACCTTGCGCCGGTACGCAAATAATACCGCCGTTGCCGTCGCGGGCTTCTATTGCATCCAAAACATCGCTTATAGCTTCTGCCGGAGTTTGCCCTGCCCAGAGTACACGGGCATGAACCTGGTATCCGGCGACTTCCTGCACAAACTTCTCGCCTGTTCTGGTGCAGGAAATTGCTACCGTCTCTTGGTTGGCATAAGTTCCTGCGCCAATGATAGGCGTGTCGCCCACGCGTCCGGGCATTTGATTGCACATACCGCCGGTAGACGTACCTGCGCAAATGTTCCCCTTCATATCGCGGGCAACAGCGCCAATGGTCCCGTGGCCTTTTGCGTGACCCCAGCCGCCATCAGGTAATTCCTGGAGCTCGCGAAGTTGTTCCAAACGTAAGGGAGTTACAAAATAATCCTCGGGAACCTGGGTTATCTCCCAAAGATTAAGCTCGTCAATGCTTGGCGGAGCAAAGAGTACATGTTTGGTCTGCTCAAGCACGGCGCGTGCAGCGTCAATAGGGTTCCGTACCGTAGTTACGCCCGCGACTGCTCCCGCTTCGCCGTTGCCCATCATAAGACAGCTGTCGAGCTCTGCTTTTGCCGATGCCGTAAGCGTTGCACCGTACCCCGCGTTAAACTCGGGATCATCCTCAAGCACATGCACGGCGGCTACAACGGCATCGATGGCTTCTCCGCCACTGCTCAGAACTGCCATACCGGCATCCAATGCACGGTAAAGTGCTGCGGTTGCTTTTTCCTGATGTTCGGGAGTTGAGGGATGGCGGCGCTTGCCTGCTCCGCCGTGAATCACCAAAAGCGGCCCCTCAGCAGCGCCTTGTGTTGAATAAATAACGGGTTTCTCGGCCATAATCAAAACTTCCTTGCCTTATAACCGCCTTATGATTTGCTGGTTATGCGGCCAAAAGAAGCTTGCTTTTGCACCTTAAACCAAAGCGCCGGGTGCGGCTATACCCGGCGGTCATAATAGTGTAGGCATAAGCACTATTTCTTGCAATGTACGTACAGTGATATTTAATTTCTTGACAATATAGACCCGCATACGGCGTACTATCAACCGTACGCATTTTGAGATGCTGAATGTGTAAGATCCATTGGAGGGAGCTACTTTGGGCGTAACATGGCTATTGGCAACCTGCTGCTTTGCGCTTGGTTGTTCACAGCAGTTTATTATGGGTATTCCCTCTGACATCGCCGCCTCCTTGGGTGTTTCGGTTGCTGCTGTAGGCCAGCTCATGACCGCTTTTTCGCTTGCGAGCGCCGTTGGTACACCCATCCTTTTGGCAGGTACTTCACATAAGCTTACTCCCCGGAGCCAAATGCTTTTGGGCCTGGGTCTCATGGTCTTAGGCCTTATAGCTTTCTCTTTTATTTCGAACTATGTTACCTTACTCGCGGCACGTGTAGTTATGGGCGTAGGCAACGGGACGTTTACCTCTACCGCCATGGCAATTGCTGCAACCTCTGCAAAGCCGGGACATCAGGCAAGTGCGCTCTCAAACGTATCTTTGGGCTTTAGCGCCGCCATGGTTCTGGGCATGCCCATTGCGCGTACGGTTGCCCCCTTTATTGGCTGGCACGCGCTATACGGAATCCTCTCGGCAGTAGCCGTTCTCATTGCGTTTGCAATCTTTAAGCTTGTACCAAACAGTGGCAGAGAAATGCTTACGGCCGAGAAGCCCCCTACCCTGAAAGAGCGTTTTTCTCCGCTTGCAAACCGTACCATTGTCTTTGCGCTTGTGGTAATGGTGCTCATTAACCTTGGCTTTTCAAGTTTTTATACCTATGTTACACCCTTCCTCGAGAACACCTTTGGCACCGCAGACCACACTGTAAGCATGGTGCTTTTAATTTCTTCGCTTATGAGCATTGTGGGCATTAAAGGGAGCGGCTGGCTCGCAGATCACACCGGCTGCAAACGCACCGCTACGGCTGCGCTCTGCGTACAGATTCTCTCGCTTTCCGTACTTGGCGCATATCATGAAGTGGGTATTGTGGTCTGGGTCGCCATGTGCGTATGGGTCACTTCTGACTGGAGTTTTAACCCTTCGCAAAACCTAATGCTTACAAGACTTGCCGAGAATAACGCGTCGCTGGTCTTGGGTCTCTCAGGATCTGCTCTGCAACTCGGCAGTGCTTTGGGCTCGGCAGCCGGCGGTATCTTTATAGAAACCGCTCCTGTGGGGTTCCTTCCCTTCCTTTCGGTCATAGCAATATTCATTGCACTTATGATTGAGCTCTTCTTTGTGTTCCGTGGAATGAAACCGTCTATATATTCATCTCAAGCCTAGGAGGTTTATTGATGCGGATTGAACAGACTACCTGGCCACATGTACAAAAATACTTTGACGACGGCAATGATCTTGTGATGCTTGCCATAGGTTCTACCGAACAGCACGGCCGCCATAACCCGCTTGGTGTTGACACCATTGCCCCCAACTTCCTGCTTGATCTTATAGAAAAGCAGGATAACTCGGTGCTCATTGCTCCTACCATCCCCTATGGCGCCTGTGATGACCTGCTTGGATACCCCGGCACACTCTCCATTGGGTACAAACTGCTTCATGATATAACAGAACGCATTTGTAACCAGCTGTGGGACTACGGCGCGCGCCGCTTTATATTCCTCAACGGCCACGGTCCCAATATCAAGCCTCTTTCTGCCGTTGCAGAAGCCATTGACCGCAAAGGAGGCCGCGCGGCGCTTCTCAACTGGTGGCTCATGGCCGGCGAAATCAACCCTGCATGGGCCGGGGGCCACGGAGCCGGTGAAGAAACAAGCGCGATGCTCGCGGTAGATCCCAACCTTGTAGATTTCTCGCAGCTTGAGGGTCCTGTGTCAGAAATGAACCTTGTAGATGACCTGGGACCGGAGTTTCCGTCTGAATCCTGGGGCTCGGTTGTATATAAGGGTGTACATGTGCAGATTCCCCGCGATGCGGTGCGCTATGCCTCAAACGGCTGGATTGGCCCTGACCACGTACACGGTGCGAGTAAAGCATGGGGCGACGCCATGATGCAGGCAACCGCAGACTATATTGTTGACTTTATCCAGGCATTTAAACGCTGTCCTCTGCCCGAGCCGTTCCCCGTGCGCTCGGTTGGCCATGCGGGCAGTTTTGAAGACCTTTACAAGAGCTAAGTTACAGAAAGGTACCGGTACTTATGAAACTCGCTCGCATAACTTGGCCTCAGGCAAAAAGCTACTTTGAATGGCATGATACCGTTCTCATTGGTGTGGGCTCGCTCGAATGCCACGGGCTCCATAACCCCCTGGGGACTGACACCATGGCTCCTGACTACCTGGTAAACCGCATTGATGAACTGTATCCCGAGGTACTCATTGCGCCTACGGTACCCTATGGCGCAACCAATGACCTTATGGGCTTCCCCGGTACGGTAAGCCTGGGCGTACAGGGACTCATTGATGTCTTGACTCATATTGTAGAAGCACTTTGGTCATATGGCGCGCGCCGCTTTGTATTCATTAACGGACACGGCGGCAATGTTAAGTCCATCTCTTGTGTTTGTCAGGATATCAACAAAAAGGGCGGTATTGGTATCCTTATGAACTGGTGGAAGATGGCTCCGCAGCTCAACCCTGCCTGGGGAGGCGGGCACGGCGACGGTATGGAAACAAGCGCAAACCTTGCCATTGACCCTGATGCTGTTGATCTCACAAGCATTGCCCCGGAAGGTTTGCGTAACGACATGGGTCCCGCTTTTACCACCACCGGCTGGATGAGCATCGAATTTGAAGGCGTAGAGGTAGACGCCCCGCGGCCTTTGGTTCGCATGGCAAGCAATGGCTGGGTAGCCGAGGGCCACACGAACCCGCCCGAGGCTGCTTCTGCCGAGCTCGGTTTTGCCATGCTCAACGGCACTGCCGAGTACATCGTAAAATTTGTACAGGCTCTCGTAAAAGTTCCGCTTCCGAGTCCCTTATATGCAGACGACGAGCTTGACCAAGGCCTCGCTTACCTGCAAAATCTTGTTAAAGAAGCCGAGAATATCTGACAAAAGGTCTGTCCTTTTGTCAGGTGTCCCACATAGTTAGGAGAAACCCATGCGCCTTGAACGTTGTACGTACCCCCAGGCGGCTGCCTATTTTGCCGAACATGACACGGTGCTTATGCAGTTTGGCTCCATTGAGCAGCACGGACGCCATAACCCGCTGGGAACTGACCTCTTTGCTCCGTCAAAGATCACTGATTTGGTTGAGGAGCAGCTGCCCGGTCTCATGATTGTACCTGCTATGCCTTTTGGCTCAACCAACCGCTTTGTGGATTATCCCGGAACCATAAGCCTGGGCGACCATTTACTTTATGAGGTTGTCCTTAAAATCGCGACTGATCTGTATCATGACGGTGCAAGGAAGTTTGTGTTTGTGAACGGTCACGGTGGTAACACCAAATCGCTCACCGAGGTCCAGCTTGTGCTTTCTCGAATGGGCTGCCGTTGTGCGCTCATCGATTGGTGGAAGATGTGCGGCGACTTTAACCCTTCATGGGCAGGCGGTCACGGCGGAGGTCAGGAGACAAGCGCAAACCTCTATATTGATCCCACAATGGTTGACCTTGGCGCAGTTGATGACATGAACCTCATCAATGACCTTGGCCCGGCGTTTAAGACCGTGCACTATGACAGCGTTGAGTTTGAGGGCGTCCGTGTACAGGTATCCCGTCCGCTTGAGGATTACTCTCAAAACGGCTGGATTGGCCCTGATCATCCCAAAGATGCAAGCGCTGCATGGGGCGAAGAAATGCTCAACACCGTTGCAAACTGGTTAGTACACTTCATAACCGCGTTTGAAGCGTTGGAGCTTCCCAAACCCACCCGGTAACGGATTTTGATATAAAACCGTTTCACCGATGTTTTGTTTCGGTTAGAGAAATTCTCGGAAGTTCTCCGGATACTCTCAACTGAATTGTTGCACAATATGTTCTGTCTATCTGAAGGCAGGCTTTATCGGCTTTGTCTTCTTTAGCGGTTTAATCCCGGTAACTATCCATATCGGGGACGACAAAAGGAGTTGGACATGGATAAATTTATGCTTAATCGTCGTGGTTTCCTGGCCGGCGCTGCAGCTCTCAGCGGTCTCGCAGCTTTTGGCGGGCTCGCCGCTCCGCAGTTTGCACTTGCTGCTCCTCAAGAGAAGATCGTCATTGGCCGCCCGGTTGACTCCGACGACCTTGACCCCGTTACCTGCCTTGGTAACATTAACATCTTCATCTTTAACCTCATCATTGACGGCCTCGTAAAGACCTCAAATGACGGCTCCGAGATTGAGCTCAACCTTGCCACCGGTTACGAAGTTGACGAGAGCGGCACTGTCTGGACATTCCATGTACAGGAAGGCCTTGTCTTCTCGGACGGCTCACCCGTTACCGCTGAGGACTGGGAGTGGACCTTTACCCGTGCTATCGAGTCTGAGGATTCCAACTGGCATATGTGCGTTGAGAACATTGACCATGTTGAGTGCCCCGACGACACCACCGTTATCATTTACTGCAAGGAAGAGGCTGCTTCTACCCTTGCTAACCTCTGCATCTTCACCCTCGGCGTACAGTCCAAGGCTTACTTTGAGAAGGTTGGCGCAGACGAGTATCACAACGGCATCATTGGTACCGGCCCCTACATGGTCAAAGAGTGGAAGCGCGGCGAGTATCTCACCCTTGCTGCCAACCCCAATTATCGCGTTGAGGGCCAGCCTTATACCAAGGAAGTCGAGTTCAAGATTGTCTCCGACGACTCCGCACGCGTTATCCAGCTCCAGGGCAATGACATTGACATCGCAACCGACCTCCCGTTTGCAACCCTGATGCAGCTCGAGAACGATCCTAACATCACCGTTCAGCCTGACCCGTCAACCATGGTTTACTGGATCTCCATAAACACCACCAGAGAGAAGCTCATGGACCGCAAGGTTCGCGAAGCCCTCTACCTCGCAACCAATTCACAGGAATTCGTAGACACCATCGCCTTTGGTTATGCAACAGCTGCCAGCTCAGTCTTTGCTCCCACCTCAGAGTTCTACTATGGCGGACTTGACCAGCCGTCAGGCGACATTGAAGCCGCCAAGAAGCTTCTCGAAGAGGCCGGTGTCTCCAACCTTGAGCTCTCGATCCTCATCCGTGGCGGCAACGAGACCCACAAGGCAATTGGCATGATCCTTATGAAGCAATGGGCCGAGATTGGCGTTACCGTTAAGCTTGACGAGCGCGAGGCCACTTCATATCAGAAGGACCGCAAGGACCTTACCCAGTACGACCTTATTGTCTCCGGCTGGAGCGACGACATTCAAGACCCGTCAGAGTTTATGCAGTTCATCTTTGACTTCAATGTAAACAGCGGTTATTACTCCGGTTATCATCAGCCCGAGGAAATGCAGGCACTCAATGCCCAGGCCCAGATTGAGCTCGACAATGAAGTCCGTAAGGACCTCTATGCTCAGATTCAGCAGGGCTTCCGCGATGAGGGCATCTACATCCCCATCATGGTTACACCGTGGTGCAACGCCCTCCAGAGCGGCGTTACCGGCTGGGTACAGACCCCGCTTGGCAACTATCGCTTTGAGGAACTCGCTCGCGAGGCATAGTATTTCTCCGCGCATGTTAACGGCATGTTAACGCTCGCAAAGAATACGTAATTTGTCCAGGTAAAACCGTGCTGCAAGTGCTAGACTTGTAGCACGGTTTTTTGGTTATTCGTTACGGTAAGGGAGAGAGGAGCGTGAGACGTGGAGACTTTTAAGTATATTCTCAGGCGTGTTTTACAGATGATACCTGTTTTTATTGTATCACTGATTGTCATATTTCTTATGATGCGCCTGCTCCCCGGTGATGCCGCCCTGGCAACGCTCGGAGAAAAAGTTGACCCAAAGGTGTATGAAGCGCTCAAAGAGAACATGGGGCTTAATGCTTCGCTGTGGGACCAGTTCACCATTTATGCATCAAACCTTTTGCAGGGTGATCTTGGGTCTTCTTATAAATACAAAATGCCTGTGGCAGAGCTCATTGGAAGCCGCATGGTGGTTACGCTTTGTCTTGCGCTGACCGCAGCTATCATCACTATTATTGTGGCGCTCCCCCTGGGTTATTTGGCCGGCGTTAAAAAAGACAAACTCCCTGATGTCTTAGTACGTCTCTTTGCATTGGTTGGCCTTGCCGCTCCCTCGTTCTGGGTAGGTTTGGTTTTGCTCATTACCCTTGCGGTAGGCACCGGGCTCTTTCCCACATCAGGCTGGGGCAAAGACTGGGGCGAACATCTATGGGCGCTTCTCTTGCCCGGTTTTACCCTCGCATTTGCCTCCATTGCCGTTGTGATTCGTAATGTACGCAATAACGTTGTTGACGTACGCAATGCAGATTACGTTGATTTTGGCCGCTCAAAAGGCCTGAGCAGCTGGGTTATCTCTACCGGCTACGTTTTGCGCAACGCCCTCATTCCTACCGCTACGCTTCTTGCCCTGCGCATCATTGGTATGCTCTCGGGTTCCGTTATCATTGAGAACATCTTTGGTCTTCCGGGCATTGGCGCACTTTTGGTAGAAGCGGTAACCGGCCGCGAATATGCAACCGTTCAGGGTTGCGTTATGGTGTTTGTCGCGATCACGCTTATTGTGAACCTTCTCACCGACATTCTCTACTCTGTGCTTGACCACCGTATTCAGTTGGGTGGTGACAGAGCATGACGAGTTTGGAACTGAAACTTGGCGCTGACCCCGCCAAAGAAAACGAGGGGCTCGATAAACCCAAAAAGAAGAAGACTCCTAAAATTACCAAATCAGGCAAGCCCTCGGTTTGGAGGCGCAGTCCAAGCCTTTTGGTTGGCGCCATCATGGTTGTGTTCATCTTCTTTGTGGCAGCGTTCCCAACTTTATTTGCCGAAAATGCCGAGAAACCCATGACGGCGCTCATGGACTTTACCGCCATGCTTAAACCCCCAACCGCAGAGCATTGGTTTGGCACAGACAACTATGGCCGCGATATTTATACCATGGTTATTGGCGCCACACGCCTTGACCTGCTCATTGGTTTGGGCTCGGTTGCCCTCCCCTTTGTGGTAGGCTCGTTCCTGGGCCTTATCTGCGGCTATTACGGCGGCAAGCTCGACAGCATTATCATGCGTATTCTCGACGTCTTTGTTGCCTTCCCCTTTATGGTTTTGGCAATTGCCATTGTTGCCATCATTGGCAACGGCATTATGAACCTGCTCATAGCCATGTGGATTGTGAGCTGGCCGCCCTATACGCGTCTTGTGCGCTCGGAAGTCTTGGTTGCCAAGAATTCCGAGTACGTACAGGCTGCCAAAACACTCGGTTACAGCGACATAACCATTATCTTCCGCCATATTTTGCCCAATGTCATCTCAAGCAGCGTAGTATATGCCGCAAGCGACGTTGTTATGTGCATTATGACAGCGGCATCCATGAGCTTCCTCGGCCTCGGCGTCGACGCTGCAACACTTGAATGGGGTTCCATCATCAGCAGCGGCAAAACCTATATTATGGGCGGTTACTGGTGGATTTCTACCATGCCCGGTCTTATTATGATTTTTGTTGGCTTGGGCTTCTCGCTCTTTGGCGATGGCCTGAATGACCTGCTTCGAACCAAAGACTAGGAGGTCATCATGGCAAACATTCTTGAAGTCCAAGATTTAAGCATGTACTACATCACCAAGAGCACCACCGTTCGCGCGGTGGAGGATGTCACCTTTAGCATTGCTGAGGGCGAAACTTTTGGCCTCGTAGGCGAATCAGGCTGTGGTAAATCTACGGCAGCCCGCGCTCTAGTGCGCCTCCTCCCCGAAAGCGGCAAAATTGTGGGCGGCAGCGTGCTTTATAAGGATAAAAACGTAGTCAGCATGACCGAGCATGAGGTCCGTGCGCTCCGCGGCCGCGAGATTGGCATGATCTTCCAGGATCCCATGACATCGTTAAACCCGGTAACAACCGTGCGCAAACAGTTCTTTGAATCGCTCAAACGCGATAAGAACATGACCAAAGCCGCTATGGAAGAGCGCTCGATTGAGCTCTTGCGCCTTGTAGGCATTCCCGAGCCGGCAGCCCGCCTTGACAACTATGTTCACGAGCTCTCGGGCGGCATGCGCCAGCGCGTGATGATCGCAATTGCCCTGGCTTCTCAGCCGCGATTGCTTTTGGCCGATGAGCCCACCACCGCGCTTGACGTAACCATTCAGGACCAGGTTATTTGCCTGCTTAATGACCTGCGCGAGCAGCTGGGCATGAGCATTCTTTTGGTAACACATGACCTTGGTGTTGTAAACGAGATGTGCCATCACGTGGCGGTTATGTACGCCGGACGCATTGTGGAGATTGCCGATACCCGCAACCCTCTGCATCATCCGCGTCATCCCTACACCAAAGGCCTTATCAACTCGCTTCCGGCTGAGCATGATACCCGTTCGCGCCTGGAACCTATTAACGGCGCCCCGCCAAACCTTTCGCGCGAGATCATTGGCTGCCCCTTTGCTCCTCGTTGCCCCCACACCACGGAAACCTGCCGTACGCAGCTTCCGCGTACGGTCATGGTTGATGAAGGACACTTTGTAAGCTGCCATCTTGTTACAGAGGCAGCATGTGCGGCAGACTCCGCCCAAAAGCAAGGAGGTGCACAATGAGCGAGCAGGCAGTTATAGAAAACACAGCTCAGCAAACTGATGCCGCCCAAACGAACGACCAGCCCTTGCTCGAAGTCACTGACCTCTGCAAAAAGTTCCCGCTTAAGTACAGCGTCTTTGACGCCATTCTCCGTAAAAAGCGCAAGTACCTCACCGCGGTAGAAGGAGTTTCCTTCACGCTGCACGAGGGCGAAACCATGGGCCTCGTGGGCGAATCAGGCTGCGGCAAGTCTACCCTTGCCCGCGCGATCATTAACCTCTATAAGCCCACAAGCGGCAAGGTTGTTTTTGTCGGCGTTGACTTTTCGCAGCTCACCAAAAAAGAGCTCCGTGCACGCTGCAAAGATATCCAGATGGTATTCCAGGATCCGTATTCTTCGCTTAACCCCCGTATGACGGTGTACCAGGTGCTGCGCGACGAACTCCTGCATCACAAGATGTGCACCAAAGACGAGGTTAAAGGCCGCGTTAAAGAGCTTATGGAGCTTGTAGGATTGTCTGAGGACCAGGCCGGCCGCCTGCCGAGCGCGTTCTCGGGCGGTCAGCGCCAGCGCATCGGTATTGCACGCGCTCTAGCGGTAGAACCAAAGCTTATTATCGCAGACGAGCCCGTCTCGGCCCTTGACGTATCAATTCAGGCTCAGATCATCAACCTGTTGTGCGATCTCCAAGACAAACTTGGCGTATCCATTATGTTCATTAGCCACGACCTCCGCGTTGTGCGCTATATCAGCGACCGCGTAGCCGTAATGTATCTTGGGTCTCTTGTAGAAACCGCAGATACCGACACGCTTTATGAGCACCCTCTGCACCCCTACTCCAAGGTTCTCTTAGCTGCCGCGCCGTCAATGGCTGAGGACCGCACAGGCGAGAAAAAGGCTGCTGTTCTGGGCGAACTCCCCAGCCCCATCAACCTGCCTTCTGGTTGCCGCTTCCACCCCCGCTGCCCCTACGCTGATGACATCTGCAAAAATGAAAGCCCTGAATTACATGATGCCGGCAACAGCCACTTTGTAGCCTGCCATCACCCGCTCACGGCATAAATTTAAAAGTAGAATAAAAAACATGATGCCGAGAAGCCCTTTCAAATCCAAGGGCTTCTCGGCATTTGGCTTGATAAAAGGACATACCTTTTGTCAGGATTTTGGCTAACAGTATATAAAATACTGCTTCGAAGTGAATTCTCAATGTAAAAGAATAGCTATTTGACAGAGGCTCCGGCCTGTCCCCTCATATGTTCATCGCCCTGTCAAGTGACAAGCCTGCCCAGCCCCAAATTCGCGAGATTTGGGGCGTTTGGGCAGTTCATATGTGTCACATTTATGAAGTGTTTACCCAAGCGTGGTCTTCGCTTTTGGTTGAACC
>JAFWFL010000051.1 GCA_017515595.1 Coriobacteriales bacterium | reverse complement strand
GAAGAAAAGTGTAATGGTTGTGGACTGTGCGCCAACGCCTACCACGAGGGTGCAATTGAAATCATACATGGCAAAGCTAAATTGGTCCGGGAAAACTTCTGTGACGGCTTTGGTGACTGTCTGCTGGGATGCCCACAGGAGCGATTACTTTTGAGGAGCGTGAGGCACCGGCTTATGATAAGGCTGCTGTAAAGGTGACTCAGCAAGGGGGAACGGGCGGCTGGAAGAAAGAGGACAGCCTGCTGTTCTTGGTGTATATTGATGAGCTGCAAGTTATGACGGGCGCTAGTATGATCAATTCTCAAAAGATTATAAATACCCGGGCTTTTGCCGAGAAACCCTTGTGTTTTTAACTCTTGTCATGCTAGCACCCGTCATAACTTGCACCTTCCCGTATTGAAGTCCGGCTTGTGCAAGATTTCTTCTCGGAGCTGACAGATACGCATCTGGATGAAAGTGTCCAGAGCATCCGGGATCATTCTTCTGTACCGAATACCCTTAGAGGAGCCTTATAGCTTATATATCATGAGGTATTCTTCATCATTTTCATCGATGATCTCAAAACCAAGAGTCTCATACATTTTTACTGCATAGTTCGCTTTCTGTACAGCAAGAGAGGCTTTTCTCCATCCTTGGCTTTTTAGCAATTTCAATATTCTGCGCATCATGGCAGTTCCAATGCCCTGACCTCGGTATTCCTTGTATAGCGAAATTGCCAATGAAGGAGTGTCCTCATCCACATGGCCGTAGTCGTTCATAATCCTTGTCCAGACAGCGCCTACAACCTTGCCATCCACTTCTGCTACGAGACAATTGTCAGCCAGGCCGTTTCCGAATCCCTCATAATACAAAGAAAGCTCCGGTTTCATGATGATTGATCTGTCCGGAGGCTCTATTCCTTTCGGAATAAAGATCGCCTCGTATAAAAAGTCCTTCAGCAATTCGGTTTCATCGTTTTTGAGATTACGTATTAGTACCTGCTTGGCGGCCATGTTTGAACGCCTCTGCTTTTGCTTTTTGCTGCTCCTCTTTGAGTACGCGGCGGACTATTTGCTCTATGCGCTTCTCTTCGCTTTTGCGTGATGCAATAAAACTGACGACAGATGTTGTCACCTGCACGGCGACTATGACAATGCCCATGGCAATGAGCGTGCGCTTTGCGAGTAACTGGTAGTTCTCGAGGAATGATTCGCCACCCTGTTTGGCGGCTAACTTATTGACGCCTCTCACAATGCGCACGGTTTTCTCGTCAAACATGTCTTGTACAGCATTTTCTACCTGACGCTCAATGAGAGAACTTACCATAACGACTCCTCCTCAATCCGTCTTGCGCAATACGTTCTAACCGTTTTATCTTACCATAATTTATAGATCACCAAAGGCTGTAATTATCATCTCTGCGTAGGCCTTGGGATGTTCATGTAGCATTCAAACTCGCTGTTATCTGCTGCTGAGTGTCCGTCAAGCTCGCAGACAATGACATAATAGTCAGCTAGGTATGGAATCAGCGGATCAAAGAGCGAAGAGGTATTGGCCATCCCGTGGATAAGGAGGAGGCTCGAATTGGTTTTGTCTCCATGTGTTAAAAACCTCATGATAGTACCTTCCTGATTTCATCCATATAATCCGCCGTTTTCCGGATCATTGTCTGACCATAACCGTATTCCTCAAAGGTCTTTTCCTGATAGGCCGCCGTTCTATTCTTCAGGATCCCATACAGCTTCTTTGATATTATACAGATGAACAACCAGAAACTATCTACACATTTATTGAATGACCGTACAAAATGTAACAGTATGCGGTGTACTTCAGCATAGAAACAGAGCCAACAGGGAATCTTCCTGTTGGCTCTGTTTCTGTCATGATATTCTGAAGGCCGTGAGAATTACCTCAGGGCAAGTAGATTTTTAGCACCAGCGGTCGAGGGTTGTGGCGTGGGCACCGGCGCCACGGGAGTTGATGCACTCAGATACGTTGCCGGCTCCCTGGTAAAGCCAGGTGTACATGCTGCCAAACTCACCACCGGCATAGAGACGGGGGATAACCTCGTCGTCATAGCTAATAACCTGGTAGTTAGCATTGCGTACAGGGCCGCCCTGGGTGTTAATAAGGCCAAGACCAAGCTCGCAGCCATAGAAGGGACCGGTCTCAACGGGTGTGAAGGCCTGGTCGCGGCCAAATTCCTCGTCAACGCCTGCGGCACAGCCGGCGTTATAGGCCTCAACGGTGGCAGCAAGACCCTCGGGGTCAATGCCGAGCTTCTCGGCAAGCTCTTCGAGAGTTTCGCCCTTTACAAGCCAGCCCTTCTCGACCTCAGCCTGGTTGTCCTCGCTCCAGGTTGCCCAACCGTGAATGTCTGCCCAGTAGTGGGGAGCATTGGCAGCAACACCGTTGAACATGGCGCCGGCCTCAAACCTGGTCTGGTCGCAGATATAGAACATCGGAAGGTTAGAATACCTGAGGGTTTCCATATCAAAGGCAAGAGCAGGAATCTGACGCTTGTCATGAAGCGGGTTGGTTACAAATCCGGTAAAGACCTTTACCGGGCTTGCAGCCTCAGCTTCGATGTGCTTACCGGCAGCGTTTACCATAATCGAGTTGTTCCAGCAATCAGTACCAAGGAAGTCGATGCCCATGCAGACGCCAACCTCTTCAGAAGCCGGCTTGCAGCAATAGCAGCCCCATTCGACTGAGGAGAAACCGCGGAGCTTTGCGCCAATCTCGGTAATCATCTTGATACCGTCACCGGTGTTATACGGGGTGCCGCAGGGGTAAATGGGAAGTTGGGGCGGGTAGAAGGTGTTGAGCATCTGCTTGTTGTTCTCAAAGCCGCCGAGTGTAAGAATAACAGCCTGACGGGCGAGAACGTTCAGAGGCTTGCCCTCTGCATCCATAGCGAGCACGCCGTGGACTTCGTGAGTCTCGGGATCAAAGATGAGCTTGACGCCGGGAGTTGCATAATGAACCTCGATGTTCTCGTTAGAGACAACAAGGTCCTTAAGGAACTGATAAAAACCGCGGCCAAAGCCGTTGCCCGACATGCTGCCGTTAAAGCCATGAGCATATTCATTTGTGGCATACATGGAGCCGCCACCGTTTGACCAGGTAATCATACCGTCAAAGTTGTGGTCTTCAAGCCATTGCGGAGTTGCGAGGCTTTCCTGTACAAAGCCCTCGAGCTCTTCATTCTGGGAATCGTCGGGCATCTGGAAGCGCAGGAAGTCAAAGGCCATCTGGGGATTCTCAGGGTTGGCAAGAACACCGCTGCCGCCGCAAACAGAGAAGTTTCCACCGGCGTCGCTCTCGGGGGCCTTCTCGAGCACAACAACCTTTGAGCCACCGTCAGCTGCAGCAATAGCGGCAGAAGCGCCTGAACCGCCAAAGCCAACAACAACAATGTCGGCCTCGATATCCCAGGTCTCGGGCTCAAGAGCCTGAGCGGTATAAGCCTTTTTGCCATTGGCAGCAATAAACGCAGCGCTTGCGGTCAGTGCGGCACCTGCAACAAAACCACGACGAGAAACGCTCTGTTCCATGATAATTCCCCTTTACATAAGGATTCGCTCCCGCCCTTTGCGGCAGCTGTTGGGAATATCATAGAACGCCGAGGAGCTCTTGTTGTACGGCATCCAAAGAATGATGCGCAATGCTTTGCGGAAGAAGCGTCCGAAAAACCCGGACACCCTATACGGCTTTATTGCAGTTCCTAATTATTGAGAAGAGTTTCTCCTTGTTGAGCAGCACGTTTGACTTCTCCCAGGTATGCAAGCTGCATCGTGTCGAGCCGGATGGGATCCCATACAAGGTGTACTAATATTCGTATGGGGATAGACGTGGTATGCACTATTATGTCTGAAGAATAATCAGTGTGAAGATTGGACGCACCTTTTGCTCTGATTACCATGTATCCGTCGAGGTTCGAGACGAGGATGTCATCATGACGGTTGAGTTTACGATACATAATTTCTGCCTTTGCCCCAAGTTGGGCAAGTCTCGCTTTGAGGCCATCTCCGGTGATTTCGGCCAAGGGGCAGAAAGTGGTCAAAAATACCGCTCCGTCTAGGTCTTCAATGTCAAATACGGGCTTCTCGGCAAGAGGATGCTTTTTAGAGGTAAGAACGATGTAGTTATATCCACCCACGGTTACCCAATCATATTTCTCGGGGATTAGAGCGTAGGGGTCCTGTCCCGAATCTTCGATTGTATAAAGGCAGGTAATATCTGCTTGGCCTTCTTCGAGCACATCAAATGGGTCGGCCATTTGCAGCTCGTTGGTCTTAAACACCATATGTTGCCCAGGATGTCCTGCTTGGAACGCCTCTTTGACAGCGAGCAACGGGTCAAGGCCAAACATATAGTTGGGAATACGGAGCGAAGATATTTTGCCCTCGTGGTGTGAACAGCTCTTTTGCATAGCTGTACACTCCATCAAAATGCGCTGTGCGCGCTCAAGATTGTTTTCACCGGCCTCAGTAAGGGTAAAACCAGAAGCGCTGCGTTCAAACAACGGCCCGCCCAGCTCATTTTCGAGTGCAATGATATGATCACTGAGCGTAGATGGCGACATGAACAGCTCACGGGCTGCGGGTGTAAGTTTGCCATGCTTTGCGACAATAAGAAATTCTTTGAGCCTGTCAGTTTCCATACATGCAGCCTTTCCCTCTGATATTTGCGCATCATATCACAGGCAGAAGTTTTATAAAACTGTTAGTTTTCAAGAATTGATTCGCTACTCTGCTTGGATGCTAACTTGTTGGTGCCTTTCGAAATGCGCACGGGCTTCTCGGCTGAGGCGCAGTGGCTGAGAAGAGACGATAGAGAGTCCGAGACAAGCGCAAAGGGCTTCTCGGCCGAGGCGTAGTGACAAAAAAGAGACGATGGAGAGTCTCTGATCGATTGCTTGATATTTATTCAAATGATGATAAATGCATTTACCAGGCAATACGTTAATGTCTGTCCGAAGCATATCTGCTTTGAAGCCTGCTCCGGACTCTCCATCTTCTCTTTTGTGCCATTTTTAGCGGGTTTGGAAGCTTTTTGAGGTCCTTTAGACTCGCTATCGTCTCTTCTGTGCCAACCTGCTTCTACTGAGAAGTCCCGTATGGCTTTCTCAGACTCTCCATCGTCTCTTCTGTGCCAACCTGCTACAACCTTGGTGTGATTCTTGATGTAGAAACCAAACAAATGCTCAGAGTCGCTCCCATTTTTAATAACGGGAGGTCTTTTTATCGCGATGCCAAGCGCTCGGCGCAGCTTTTGGATTCTCTTTTTGAATATGAGGCCCGTCCGTTTGATTCAAATCCTTGTGCTCAGCTTTCATTTGTTCGTGATATCTCCTGGTTGGATACTTCAAAGCTGAATGGTTTCTCCGCAACCGTAAAAGACATTTTCAAGACAAACCCCGAGCAGCGCTCCTGGTTTGCAGAAGCAGCTGCCCGGCAATTCGAAATAAGACTTGAATATCTCATGTCAAAGTAATAAGACAAGGGACGTACTCCTTCTTATAAGACGGAGTGGGGGTGCGATTTTTTGTACCAGCAGATACGTCCCCCTATCTTATGAGAAGGCTTTTATTTGCGTGAGAAATGGTTCATACTTCCAGCCAACAAAAGTATCAACTTGAAGGAGCGGGGGAGCTATGACAGATATTCAGCAATTTGATTATTTATCAAATACCGGAAGTGCCGGACAGGTGTTTGCGGGGCAGGCTTCGAACATGCCAACACCCATCTCGATCCCTGTACGCATAGAGAGCGACTCGATTGGCTCGCTTGAGGTACCGGCACATGCTTATTATGGGGTCCAGTCTTTGCGTGCACATCGTAACTTCCCCATGACCGGCCTGGGTTTGCATCCGGTGTTTATTAAGAATATTGCGCTTATCAAAAAGGCTGCCGCCATGGTGAACTGTGACGCTAACGCTCTGGAATCGCAAAAGGCAGCTGCGATCATCCGTGCGTGTGACGAGGTTATTGCAGGTGGCTTCCACAATGAGTTCATTGTTGACGCTATCCAGGGAGGAGCGGGAACCTCAGCCAACATGAATATGAATGAGGTACTTGCGAACCGCGCCGGTGAGCTTTTGGGAGACCCGCTTGGCAGTTATCACATGATTCATCCCAACGACCATGTTAACATGAGCCAGTCGACCAACGACGTAATTCCCTGTGCCGGCAAGCTTACCGTTATTGATCTTTTGCGCACGCTTGTCGCCGGCTTAAAACGTCTGCGCGACGCGCTTGACAGTAAGGCAGTTGAGTTTGACGACGTGCTCAAGATGGGTCGCACCCAGCTTGAAGACGCGGTTCCCATGCGCTTGGGACAGACATTTAACAGCTATTCCACTATGGTCGAGCGCTGTGAACATCGCCTTATGCGTGTGGAAGAAGAAATGTACACCATGAACCTGGGCGGGACCGCAATTGGTTCTGCCATCAATGTGCCTCCGTATTATCTCAAAAACATTGTGCCCGAACTCGCGGTTCTCACCGGTTATAACCTCTGCCAAGCGCATGACCTCTTTGATGCGACCGAGAACCTCGACGGTTTTGCGGCGGTCTCGGGCGCTTTGAAGTCATGCGCCATGGGTCTCTCAAAAATGTGCAATGACCTGCGTCTTTTAAGCAGTGGCCCGCGCACTGGTTTTGGTGAGATCAACCTTCCGCCTATGCAGAACGGCTCATCAATTATGCCGGGCAAAGTCAACCCCGTAATCCCTGAGGTTGTAAACCAAGCTGCTTTTTTGGTCATTGGTAACGATGTTACTATTGGCATGGCGGTGGAAGCCGGACAGATGGAGCTTAATGCCTTTGAGCCCATTATTTTCCACGACCTGTTTGAATCAATCGATGTCCTGCGCAATGCTATTGATACGCTGACTACCAACTGCATCGTAGGCATTACCGCCAACCCCGAGCGCTGCCGCGAGCTTATGGAGATGAGTATTGGCCTCGCAACCGCATTGGTGCCCTACATTGGTTATACCAAAGCTGCAGAGATTGCCAAAGAAGCCCTGCGCGGACGTCGGAGCGTGCGCGACCTGGTTCTCGAACAAGGTCTCATGGACGAGGAGACCCTCAACAAAGTAGAAGACCCCTACGCCATGACCGAGCCCGAGTGGGACGAATAAATGTAAAGGCGGAATGCTGCCTTTATATCCAAGACACCCCTGTTTTATACGTCAGATTGTCTTAAAACAATCAAGCACAACCAGCATGTCTTTGGGCAGGCGTTTCCTGCACTCGGCGATCAGATTGTCTGGCACACCGTAGAAGGCTTCTGCGATGCTCCCGGCAATGCAGGTCAGAGTATCGCAGTCGCCGCCAAGGGAAACTGCTGTCCGGATGACATCTTCAAAATCGGAACCCTCAAGGAAGGCGGTGATAGCCTCCGGAACTGTCTTCTGGCAACTCTCCACATGATGGTATGCCGGACGGATTTCATCACAGGAGCGGGACAGGTCATAACAGAACTCACTAATTATGTAGTCTTTGATTTCATCCTTACAGTATCCCGTCCGAGCAAGGAAGATCGCACTGGCTGTAGCCTCAGCACCTTTGATGCCTTCCGGGTGATTGTGGGTAACTTCCGCTGTTAGCTTTGCAATTCTTCTCGTTTCTTCGAGTGTGCCATACAACCAACCAGCCGGAGAAACTCGCATTGCCGAGCCGTTCCCGTAACTGCCATAGGGCTCCGGATCCTCTGATCTTAGCCAGCAAAAGAAGCGTCCGCCGTACCCTGCATCGGGATACCGCTTACCCCACTTGTGCATTGAGAACACCAGCGCGGACTTAATCTCATCATCAGACTTGTCTGTAGAGCCAAGCAGTGCTTCTGCTACCGCTATGGTCATAACGGTATCATCCGTGAACTTCGACTCCCAGCCAAAAAGCGGGAACTCTTTTGTTTTATTGCTTCTATCGAATTCATACGGCGCGCCAATCATGTCGCCGAGGATTGCTCCGATCATAATCCTGACCTTTCTCGTTGTGATTGTGAGATTATATAAGATAGGGACTCCTATATAAGACAGGGTATAAGACAGGGGACGTACTCCGTCTTATTCACAAAATATGTCAGAACTGTTATTATGATATTAAGGTGTACAAGGTTTTTGGCGAAAGGACGTGCTATGGAGATTCGGGCCGGTAGGCATCAGGGAGTTGTAAAGGTCGTTTGTATTCTTTTCTTTGTTTTGTTTGCAATGGCGATGGCTGCCACTCCTGCGTTTGCGGCAAGCAAAGGAGCGGTGGGGACTAACCTTGGAGGAATTGACGTACGGGCACAATTCTTAGGCGCTACACAGGATGTTTCGTATGAATCTCAGGACTATTTGTCTACCAAAGCCGGACATATTGAGATTTCTCTTCCTCTGACCATGGGTGAGGTTCTGGCCGGGAGCTCCGGCGGTAATGAATTCTTCTTTAGAGGCGCTACCGGTGTGGTGCTTATTCAGGACATGCTTGCTCCTGTTGCGGCAAATGAGCGCGAGAATTACCTGCTGGGCATCCAAAAGGACATTATCACTTCTAAAGACCTGTTGGACGTATGGGATGCAGAAGCTCCGTATTTGCGCACCATGGATGGCGTAACTCTGGGCGACTTCAGAATCTGGGGTTACATGGCCGGCGAGCCTATGCAAGGTGCCTGTGTATTTGCTTTCTTTAATGACACCACGTATTACATCCTGCTTATGTTCGAGGATTACGCGAACACCTCAAACCTCGTATCGCGCACCGTGAACGTGATTGCCCAATCAATTCGCGGGACTGAATCCGGTAAAGACATTGCCTATGTGACCAAGGCAACACAAGAGGCTTCCCCAACGTATGCTACGTATGAAGCGTACTCTGAGCCCGAGCTTGTTTTTAATGAGAATTATTACGAAACCGGAGACGGCATCGTATCTATTGGTCTCCCCGGAACCTATGAGCTCACCGCATGGGAAGGCGCCGAGAGTCTCGCATGGTGGGGCTTAAGCACAACCCCGTACGGTGCGTTTTATTCCACTGATCCCTACTATACCGAGCATCTCGGTTCTTATGGTCAGGCTGTCTATATAGAAGAAGGCGAGTGGCTTATCTGCGAATACTGTTACTGGACTAAAATCGCATAAGCTGTAACCTCAACGGGTAAGACAGAGGATGTACTCCGTCTTATTAATATGCGTATGCCTTGGGAGGGGATACCTATGACTATTGATAATACGGTTACTGAGCGCTCGCATGGGTATTGGTCGGGACGTGCGCCGGAGTATTCTGAGCTACATGAGCGCGAGATGAATTCGATGCGTGGGGATTCGTTTATTAAGTGGGTAGCAAGCCTGCCCCAGACCGGTGCCGGTGTGCAAGCGCTTGACTTGGGTTGCGGTTCGGGATTTGTATCCATTTGTTTGGCGAGCGCGGGATGCACGGTTACGAGCGTGGACTTCTCGGCAGAAATGCTGGAACAGGCACGGTCAAACCTTGAGGCGCGTGGGCTCAATGGGGTAACCTTTAAGCAAATGGATGTTCATAATCTCGAGTTTGCCGAGAATACCTTTGACCTCGTGATGACCCGCAATGTTACCTGGATTCTTAAAGACCTGGAGCAAGTGTATGCTGAAGTTCTGCGGGTGTTAAAACCGGGAGGGACGCTCATTAATCTCGACGGAGATTTTGGCCGTTCTACTGTAAAACGTGTACAGGCAGGAATTGAGCCAACTCATCCCACACACAACCCCCATCCCTCTGTCTTGTGTAAACATTGTGAACCTGTTGACCCATACGTAACGTGAGGGTTTATGCTTTTTGCGGGGTGATGGAGATGGAGAAAACAAGCTACTCCGTAAAGCAGGTTGCCGAGATGTCAGGTATGAGCATACGGGCACTGCATCATTTTGAGGAGCTGGGGCTTTTGCAGCCACAGCGCCTCTCAAACGGGTATCGTGCGTACAGCTCACAAGACATTGACCGGCTGCAGCAGATACTTTTGTACCGCGCTTGTGGCATGGAGCTTAAGGCTATTAAGCAGGTCTTGGATGACCCGGCTTTTAACGTAGCAACGGCGCTGACCCATCATCTCGAAGCTCTGACGCATGAGCGGGACCGTCTTGATGCCATGATTACTACCGTTCAAAAAACAATCTGGTCAATACAGGGAGGAACTACTATGACTGATGCCGAGAAATTCGAAGGATTAAAACAGGAAGCAGTGCGCGCAAACGAGAAAGCTTACGGCGCAGAAGCCCGCAAGCGCTACGGAGACAAAGCAATTGATGAAGCGAATAAAAAGCTTCTCGCCATGGATGAAGCCGAGTGGAAGTCTATGAATGATTTGGAACAAGCGATTATTGAGCAGCTTATTGTTGCCCAAAAAACCGGCGACCCCACAAGCGAAGCCGCACAGAGGCTCGCGAACATGCACCAAACATGGATACGCATGAGATGGGCCAACAACACCTATTCCAAAGAAGCCCACCTTGCTCTTGCCCAAGGTTATCTAGCAGACCAGCGTTTTTGTGATTACTACGACTCCCGTGCCGGCGAAGGCGCGACTAAGTTTTTGGTAGAAGCTTTACAAAACAACATCTAACCTTGTAATAATGTAGTGTTGGGGTCAAAACTTGCAAGGGGTTGGCCTTTTGACCCCAACATCATAATGTTATATGCTTATACGAGGCGTGGCTCTATAGTTGCGCCTCGTTTTGTATAGCACCATGTTGCCATACAGCAGAGAGGATATGATAATGCTCTTTTTTCTTACCGGGGAAATCCAAACAGGCAAGACCCGCTGGCTCGAACAATTAGTTAAGCTTTTGGCCGAGAAAGGCGTCTTGTGCGAAGGCGTGATAGCTCCCGGTGTGTGGAGAGAAATTCCCATAGAAGCCGAGAAGACAGAAGTGGGTGTACAGGCCAGCGTGAGTATTCCGGCTGGTACCCGGACCTGCCGCTACGAGAAACTTGGGATCGATAACGTGCTTTTGCCTGGTGGCGAACGTATTGCATTTGCCAAACGGAGCGATCTGGCTTCAGAGAGTGAGCGCAAGAGCGCGTCGCAGAGCAGGGGAGCACAGCTGGCCTGGCTATCTCTGATTCCGCGATAGCACACGTCAACAGGTATTTTTATGATTTGCGAACTGCCGCGCAAGTGCCCAGGCAGGAGTCCGGCAATACCCCGCGGTTACTGGTCATTGATGAGCTCGGCCGCCTTGAACTTCTCCGTGACGGAGGTCTTACCGAGGCAGTTAAATGTCTTGAAGACGGCCCCATACCCCTGCGCCAGCACGCTCTTGTTGTTGTGCGCTCAGATCTCCTTGGCATCGCAGAGAAGCGTTTTGCTCATGTTTGGCCTGTTAGGCAGCCTATTTATCCTGATGCCGATGGTATAAAAGCTGTGATAAGCAGTTTTGACCGGAACATGTGCCAAGAGAACCGTCCCCATGGCACAAAAAGCCTGTTTACAACTTCAAAGCCACCGGCGAAACGAACCCCTTCTCGGCCAGATAAGCTTTTTCTGATAGTGCATGGAGACGTAGGTAAGGACAGCGTATGCACTACATTACCTATGTCCCCATGTGCCATCCGTATGACCCCCCTGCAGACTTTCAAAAGCTGCTCGCGTGCACGGAAATTCCCAAAACATGGCTACACAAATGCGTTTGAGTAGCCATGTGGAGAGCTATGAGTTTTCATGCCAAGAAGAATTCGCAGATCAGAGGGTTAGGTATCTTAGTATAAAGAGATGAATCAAGAAAAACAGGCTACACAAATGCGTTTGAGTAGCCATGTTTTGGGAATTTCCGTGCGCGCGAGCAGTTTTGGATAGCCTGCCAAACTTATTATCATTGGTAATATGCTGGTTTTCATGGCACGTTTTGGTCTTTGGACCCCAACATCAATTTTGGACAATTTACGGCTTCTCACCGGATGATTTGATAAGCGCAACGGCTTCTTCGCGCGTGTGGACGCCAAGCTTGCCGTAGACGTGGCGGGTGTGGGTTTTAATGGTATTGGGTGAAAGCAAAAGGTTTGAGCACATTTGCTGGTATGTTTGCCCCTCAATAAGCATACCAAGGATCTCTGTTTCGCGCTCGGTGAGACCGGCTGCTTCTGCCTGGCGCTCGCATCCCAAAAGTATGATTTCGCGTTCGCTGCGTGCCGGAGCCGAGGCCCCGGTGTCGATACGCTCGATTGCCCATGAGCTGTTGAATGACCGCTCGCTCATCCACATAAGTGCGATGACACCAATGACTACAAGGCCTATAACAGCCATAACCGCAAGGTCAAGCTGACTCGACGAGAGACCATTGAGATGCGGGAACGCCATGCGGGCAAAGCCTCCCAAATGATCAAATGCAATGCGGGCGGCAGCAGCAAAGCCAAAAAGCCAAAGTGTGGGAATGCCATGTCTAAAGCTCTTGTTGGCAAGGAGTGCGTAGGTAAAAAACGTGATAATCACATAGCTGAGCATGGTGAGAAGCGATGCAGCAAATGCAGCCTGAGCGCCAAAGAGCGCAACACTCGCAATGCCCAAAACCATGCAGCCAAGTGAAAGTCCAACTAAAACAACCGGTTTCACACCCTGTTTTGATATAAATACCAAGCCAATAAGCAAGACGCCCACAATAAGGTCTGCAAGGATGTGTGGCAACGTTCCCTGCGAAAAAAGCGCTACATCAACAAAAGCTGCAGAGAATCCGCAGACGCCCATCATGAGCACGGGTTTCCAGGGGAATGAGTACCGTGTTTGCGGCTGGAGTGCTATTGAAGGAGGAACTTGTGTACCGGCAGCTGTGTTTTCTATACCCACATACTTGTAGCTCATAGTGCACATCAAAAACGAAGCAGCCGGTATACAAAATGTGGCAAACTGCCTGGTTATGAGGCTGCTTTGGGTTATGAATAAGTAAGCCAAAGCACCGAACGCAAGCGACAGCGCCCCGTATACAAAGACCCGTCCGGGTTCCATGCGGCCATAAACTTCAGCCCATGCAAGCAAAAGTATACCAGCCGAGAAACCCGTGCATACTCCTGCCATAAGGATAGTCCCTGATAAGAATGGCTCAGCTAAGCCTGCGGCTTGAATTACCAGAGTAAAGACCGGCCCTATAACCCCCAATATGGCCACAAGAATAAAGAGGGGTTTTTTTGTTGGAAATCGAGCCGATTTTTCCTGATAAAACGGCACACATTATGAGTACCAAAACCTGCACGGCAACCATGATGACAGTCATATTGACGCCGGAATGCCAAAGCTCTCCGGTACCGGACATGAGCAGATCTGTAGTCAAACTCCAATCCCAGGTAAAAAGAAGTCCCATGCCTAAGAGACGCAAAGGGAGCAAGGGCTGGCTCAAAATCGCCGGTTTATCCTTTTGGCTTTCTTCAAACGGTAACTCATTGTCTATCAAGTTCTTATTCATAGCGTTCTCCCCACTGCAGTATTCGCTATTGTGTATATGCTACCAGTTTTTAAAGAAACATGAGTCTAAAATTCCACACTGCTCTTAATCATGCAATACCTATCATCACTTACAGGAGACTGTCCAAAAACCACCCCCTGCGCACAGAAACCGCTCTCTTTATGCCCAATTTATCCAATTAATGAGGTAATACATTTGCATATTTGATTGCTGCCGAGAAACCCCGTGCTTCTGAACTGGGCGTTTTTCTTTGCATGTAAACTTGGTACGGTTCAGTTACCCAATTATTTGGATTAATTAGGTATTAAGAGAGCGATTTCTGTGCGCAGGGGGTGGTTTTTGGACAGTCTAACGGGGGGGAATGGAGCTCGTATCCAAGAACGGTTCCATCCCCACAAGCAACTTACATCACAGCAGGTAAACAATGGGGTGAGGGAGGGGTGAGTTCAAAATCACGACAGGTTCGCCGTAGACATTTTTAAGTTGATGGAGCAGAGTACGTGTTGTCAAAGCGCAACGCACATGAGCGAGCCGGCTGAGTCTAAGACTCCTGTAGGAGAGATACACAAGCTCCACAGGTTTTTTAGAATTCCTTCTCGTCCCTTGTGGTTGCAATTAATAAGTGCATTTTTGAGAAGAAAGGAACGTTATTATGGAACTCACCCGTCGTAGCTTTGTTGCAGGTATGGCCGCTGCCGGTGCTCTCGCAGGTATGGGCACATCTTTTGCTTTTGCTGATGCTCCTCAGGCATCTGAAGAAACCACTGCTGATCTTATTGTTGTTGGTGCCGGTTCTGCCGGTCTTACCGCTGCTGCAAAAGCTGCCCAGGATGGCGCAAAGGTTATTGTACTTGAGGCTGCTCCGGTAAGCGGTGGTACTACCAAGATCTGCGGTGCTCACTGGAAGTTTATGAATGAGGACTTCATGAGCAAGCTCCCCGAACGTACAGAAGACTCTGACAAGACCATCTCGGCTGTACTTGACTGGAATCCCGATGATTTTGGCGCATATGCCGAGGCTTGCAAAACATGCAAGGCAGATGTCGAGGCATATCTTGCGAGCGATAACACCCTTGAGTTTGACTCGATTGAGTACTGGCTCTGCCTGCACTTCTTGGGTACCAAGGGTGTAGATCTTGACGGTGTCGAAGCTGTTGCGGATTATGATGTTGTTGCTCCGTCATATTACAATTCCGGCGAAATTGCCGAGTGGATTCAGAGCTCAGGTCTCAAGCTGAGCGATCCTCAGCCCAATAACCGCGGCGCCGGCGGTCCTCTTTCTATTGAGCCTGAGGGCCAGGGTTTTGGTCTTATTCAGGCACTTGAGGGCATGGCACTTGATGCCGGCGCTCAGATTATCTTTGACACCAAGGCTGTTAAGCTTGTAACAGATGAATCAGGTAAGGTATGCGGTGTTGTTGCCGAGGGACCACAGGGTAGTGTGACCTACGCTGCCAACAAGCTTGTGCTTCTTGCAACCGGTGGTTACTGCTCAAACGGTGAGATGGTTGCAAAACAGAACTACTTCACCGGTATTGACGACACTGCTCCCAGCTGCGAGCCTGCCACCTGTGACGGAACAGGCATCATGATGGCACAGGAGCTCGGCGCCGCCACTGCTAACATGAGCTTTGTCCAGTTCTTTGGCTTCCCGGAGGCCCAGATGGGTTCTATTGAGACACTCTTCCCCAAAATGGGCGTCTGCAAGTTTATCTGCAACCTTGATGGCGTACGTTTTACCAATGACCAGCGTTCATTCTTTGGCGGCGGCGACCTTGAAGGCGTCCGTGCAATTTGCGAGCAGCCGCGCGGCCGTTACTTCTTTGTGGGCGACGCCGCAGCACAAGAGGCTCGTGGCGACAATTACGCTGATGATGTTAAAGTCGGTCTGATTGTTGAAGGCGAAACTCCTGTTGCTCTGGCAGAAGCTGCCGGCATTAATGCTGCAAACTTTGAGGCTACTGTTGAGGCATGGAACGGCTATGTTGATGCCGGAGAGGACCCTGATTTTGGCCGCAACATGGAGCGTGCCGCAAAGGTTGAGACTGCCCCGTTTGTTGTTATGCCCATGGCTGCCTATGCCCAGAACACAATGGGTGGTCTGGTCATTAACCCGCAGGGTCAGGTTGTTACCGAGGCCGGTACCGCAATTGAGGGCCTTTACGCTGCAGGAGAGGTGACCGGTAACCTCGACGGTGCATGCCGTCGCCATGGCGACAACTTTGCCCAGATCCTTTACTACGGCTGGCTTGCCGGTAAAACCGTAGCTAAGGCATAAAAACCGACGTTCCTTTTGTCGGATTGATAATTTGCCGAGAAACCCGTGTTGCCTGATGCGGCAGCACGGGTTTCTCGGCATTAATGGTATTTTAATGGGTCTACGGGCGCTCGGCAATGACTGAGATTTCTACGTGGGCGCCTTTGGGGAGGGCAGTTACCTCAACACATTCGCGGGCAGGAAGACCGGTGAAGTGGAGGGCATATTCGGCATTGAACTCAGCAAAATCACCCATATTGGTAAGGAAGCAGGTTGATTTGAGTACATGTGCGAGGTCGCTGCCGGCAACTGAAAGTATGGCTTCAAGGTTGGCAATGACCTGACGGGTTTGGTCGGTTATAGTGCCCGTGACCAGTTCGCCGGTCTCGGGGACTGCGGGGATTTGACCCGATGCGAATACGAGGTTGCCCAATACGGTAGCTTGTGAATAAGGTCCGATAGCTTGAGGGGCATTAAGTGTTGCTACGGTATCCATAGTAATCCTTTCTCGTATTATTTTCGCAGCCTGTTTTACTGCTTTCCATTACTTCTCATCATATGATGTTGGGTCAAAAAGTGCGTAACAGGGGACAGACACCAGTTACATTTGCACATTAGTCTCATCTTCTATCAGGGAATATCCTGCAAATGTAACAGGAGTCAGTCCCCAGTTACGCACTTTTTGACCTTTTGGATCCAACATCATCATATTCTGACAACATTGTGTTGATTGTCAAGTATCAAGACGAAATAGGTTTTTATGACAAAGAGCACGACCCCGTGTCATCTGACTCTGATAGAATGGTCTTAATATCTCTGTTGTCCATACAAGGAGTCGTGCAGATGGTCGTTTTGGAAGCTTATACAAAAAGAGGCATTGTTGATGTAGGCGGAGGAATGCGCGATATATTTGGAGCAGGGATTCTTGACCGGTGTATTGATGCCGGGATACATTTTGACTACTGCGCGGGTGTCTCGGCAGGCGGAGCAAATCTTGCAAACTTCCTGGCAAACCAAAAGGAACGGGCGAAGCGGTTTTATTTGGACTATGCATTTCGCAAAGAGTATATGTCTGTCTGGAATTTTATTCGTATAGGCAGCTATGTAAACTTGGAATATGCCTACGGCACGCTCAGTAACTCTACCGGAGAAGACCCACTCGATTTTACTACCATGCAAAAGACCGCTTCTGAATTTTGTATTGTTGCAGCCAATGCGCAAACAGGGGAGACCAAGTACTTCTCGATGACAGATCTCTCTCAGGATAACTATGGACCACTTAAGGCTTCTGCGTGCGTTCCGGTTGCATGTAAACCCTGGGTTATAGACGGAGTTCCCTATCTCGACGGAGGAATGGCGGATCCCATTCCGTACAAAAAGGCTTTTGATGCCGGATGCGAGCACGTAACCGTGGTGCTCACACGTCCCAAAGATTTTTACCGCAACCCCGAAGCAGACCGGCGCTCCGTAAAGATTCTCCGTAGGTCATACCCCAAAGCCGCAGAGCTCCTGGAAAAGCGGGCTGAGCTCTACAATTCCCAGCTCGATGAGATAAAAGCCCTTGAGCAGGAAGGCAGAATCAGCATTCTCGCTCCCGCGTCGATAGAAGGTCTGGGCACCCTTACCAAAGATAAAGAAAAACTCTCCAACCTTTATGCCGAGGGCTATGAAGCAGCTCAAAGACTTTTTGGCTAAATATGATACTGCCGAGAAGCCCCTGCATTAAACAGGAGCTTCTCGGCAGAATAGTATGGTTCTTGTTATGAAATGTTATACCTGAGCGTATGGGTTGCCGGTGGTTGTTGCGTCTACTTTTACGTCTACTTTGGTGCCGTCGGGTAAGCCTTCTACCGTGATGTTGCGGTTAACCTTGGCGTCATAGGTCTCGGCTTTTACGACTTCGCGCAGGTCGAGGCCTGTGGTTTCTTGAACGGTCTCAAAGAGACGGGCCATCACAGCGCCTACGTTGTTACTTACGCTGCTCACGCCGCTTGCGTCGCTGCCAATGACGGTTACTTTATCTATGGACGCCATAGGTGCGGCGACTTCGCGGGCGATGCTCGGGAGGACTTCCACAATCATCTGGGTTACAGCTGCGCGGCCGTATTTTGCGTAGGCCTCGGCTTTGCGCTCCATGGCCTCTGCCTCGGCGTTACCCTTGGCGAGGATTGCGGCTGCCTCAGCCTCACCCTTGGCCCTAATACCTGCGGCTTCCTGCTCTGCGGCAAAGCGGGCTGCTTCTGCGAGGGCCTTTTGGGCTTCTGCTTCTTGCTGCTGCTCATACTTTACAGCTTCCGCGTCGCGCTGGCGCTGTGCGAGAGCTGCTTCTGCTTCGCGCTCTACGCGGTACTTCTCGGCATCGGCCTGTTTCTCGATTTGGGCGGCGAGCTCTTGCTGCTTAACCAGAACTTCGCGCTGGCGGAGTTCTGCTTCACGCTCGGCCTCGGCAATACTT
>JAFWFL010000005.1 GCA_017515595.1 Coriobacteriales bacterium | reverse complement strand
GTCATCAAGCAAATCAATATAGTCATTTTACCAATAAATGACTATATTGATTTTTCACTGATGGGATGAGATTGCTGTTTTCGAGAGGGTCGGTGGATAAGATCCGGGTTTTCGAGAGGATGGGTGGATGAGATTGCTGTTTTCGAGAGGATTGGTGGATAGGATCCGGGTTTTCGAGAGGCGCTCTGCCACAAATCTGCCTTTTCGAGAGGATTTTTGGGCTTCTCGGCATCTTGCATTTTTGATACATAGGTATTTACCTGGTATTCTTTAAAATGCCGAGAGACCCTTCGCTTCAAAATCCTCTCGAAAACCCGGATCTGTGGCAGAGCGCCTCTCGAAAACGGCAATCTCATCCATCAATCTTCCCGAAAACGGCAATCCTGTCCACCCATCCTCTCGAAAACGGCAATCTCATCCACCCATCCTCTCGTAAAGGACAATTTCATCCAGCGTTTCTCTTTCAGATGGGGACCGGCGCTATATTTTGTGAATCAAGAATCAGTTTATAAAGTGCTATTTTCACAATCTATCTTGTTTCTAGAGGATTGAGCTGCGGGTGATAATGGTGCTGCTGAGAAGCCCATTTGTTGGTTTCTTGGCTGTTTGTTGATTATTCTTGGCTGTTTGGTTACCATGGTCCGGAATGCATAGGTTGCAAATTGTGGGGATAAAACGGGAACCAGATGAGCATAGAACTGGGAAAAGGGATAAAACATGGTTACAGATGAACTCAAAATTAAAATTGACAGTTTTTGGAAATCTTTTTAGACCGGCAGTATAACGAACCCGCTGGATGTCATAGAGCAGATGACCTATTTGGCAAGGTGAAAACTAATTGTATAAATATGAGGTTATTAAAAGATGAAGAATCCGTTCTATAAGGATAGGAAAAAATGGAAGAGACAGAGAAAGAGTATGAGCTTTGCTGTGATTTTGGATATGACATTACTTCTCCGATTCCGTCAGTAGAGCCCCTCCATAAAAACTTCCACTGCCTTGTTCCGGCAGTTGTCGGCACAACTGTGGAGCTGTTTCCGGGAGAACCGGAACGGTATGAGTTCGCAGAATTTGTTTCTTTCCTTATGGATGAAAACAGACGGATCACCGGCATAAAATGCAGGATCAAAGTAAATCCCAGAATAATCCAATTCTTTGACGGGTTGGAGGACCTGGAGTGGGACGTGGATCTTTTTTGCGGGAAAGAGGTATTGCTTGAAGACAACAGCTATGAGAACGGAAAGAATATCCATATATACCGCAGACTCCTTCTGCAAGACAAAGACCCAGCCGCTAAAGCAACGGAGCCTTAGGAAGTAATATGGAAAAGACTTTTGGACGCGGAACATGACTCTGTCCGGGACTGATTGATAGCGTTGACAAGGATAAATTCTATCGTATAAACGTGAGCCTCATTCTCAGGGCACCTGGTGAAGTGACTAATATGGAGAATGATAAGGTTATTATATGGGGCTGGCACAGATCCTGGTTTGGGAAAGGCGCTCTGGCACAAACTCAAGTGTTTGCACAACCCGCTGGCTCAAACTCGAGCGTTTGCACGCTCTGCTGATGCGTTCTTAATGAAATGCGGGTTGTGATCAGCGGGGTTTCTCCGCGGCTTATTAAAAGACCAGGTAGAAAGACTACTGATTGGAGGAGCTCTTGCTGCTCATCCCTTTAGGATGTGCAAACACTTGAGTTTGTGCCAGCGGGTTGTGCAAACGATCGAGTTTGTGGCAGCAAGATTGAGCTGCGGGTGGTAATGCTGCTGCTGCCGAGAAGCCCAATTGTTGGTTTCTTGGCGGCTTGTTGATTATTCTGGGCTGTTTGGTTACTATGGGTTGAGTTCTGTTGGTTGTGAATTGCGTTGAATTTGGACATTGGAGACGGGAACCGGATGAGCAGAGTATGTATTATTGAGGATGACGAGTCGCTGCGCAGGGAGCTCATTAACGTCCTTGAACTGGATGGATACGAACCTTGTGTTTGTACAAACTTTGCACAGGGGGCAAAAGAGGTGCTTGCCGCACATCCCGATGCTGTGATTCTTGATCTGCAGCTGCCTGGTGCGAGCGGCCTTGCGATTTGTCGCGGAATCCGGGAAGAGAGCGACGTTCCCATTCTGATTCTCACATCCTCCGATGCCGAGTTTGACGAGATCATGAGTATGAAGCTCGGAGCTGATGATTACCTCACAAAACTTTACCGCCCGGCTGTACTTTTAGCCCATGTTGCACGCTTGCTGCAACGTGCCGGCGACACAAATACCTCGCGTATTGAGTTCGCCGGAATTGCCCTTGACGTGGCGCGCGGAACCGTCGCGTTCGCCGGGAATGAGTCCGGCCTCTCACGCAACGAGACGTTTATTCTCGCGGCGCTTATCAGAGCCCGCGGCGCAATTGTTTCCCGGCAGGATCTTATGTGCGAGCTTTGGCAAACCGACGAGTTTGTGGATGACAATACGCTGACCGTTAACGTAAACCGCCTGCGTCGTGCACTTGAAAGCCTGGGAGCGCCTGAAGATGCTCTTAAGACCCATCGAGGCCGGGGGTACTCGCTGTGAGTGTCTTGGAATACATACGTGCAAAGGCTGCCGGGCTTTTTTGCATGGCAGTTGGTATTATCTCTGCCTGCGTTATTGCTGCTGTATGCGGATGTCCCCCTGATGCCGTTGTACTCATAGCAGCGGTTCTTTTGATTGCAACCGCGTGCGCTTGTGCCATTGACTGCTTCCGCATAAAACGTTTCTATGATGATTTGCATAACCTGGCCGAGAAACTCGAGCGTCCTTACCAGCTTCATGCGCTTATGAAGGAACCCACCTTGTCTGACCAGGCAATTGTTTATGAGGCCTTGGAAGCTATGGGGACCGTTTCTGCCAATGAGGTAGCTCAGGCGAATGCTAAGGCAAAGGAGCACCGTGAGTTTGTTGAAGGATGGGTGCACGGCATAAAAGCGCCGCTCGCATCATGCAGTCTCATTGCTGAGCGTGTAAACGAGCCGGAGCGGTCTCAGTTGCGGCTTGAGCTCGACAAAGTAGGTAAAAAGGTCGATGCTGCTCTCTGGTATGCACGCTCTGACTGTGCCAACCAGGACTACGCCATTCATGAGGTAACCCTTGCCGAGATTCCCCGCAAGGTTTGCAGGGATAACGCACGATTCCTTATTGAACAGGACTGCATCCCCGAGATAGCCATTGATGAAAGCCTCAAGGTTTTTACCGACAAAAAGCAGGCGGTGTTTATTGTTTCCCAGCTTGTTGAGAACGCCGCCAAATACGGTGCACATCATCTGCGGTTTACTGCCGAGCAAAACGGTTCTGATCAAGACTCCGGTTATATTGTGCTCCGGGTAGAAGATGATGGTCGCGGTATCCCGGCAGAAGACGTGAGCCGCGTGTTTGAGCGTGGGTTTACGGGCACGCGCGGCAGGGAAGGTGCAGCCTCAACGGGAATGGGCCTCTACCTCGCGGCACGGCTCTGTGAGCAGTTGGGCCTGGGTCTTTCGATATCCTCGGTTGACGGGGAAGGGACCTGTGCATCGGTAAAATTCCCGCTGGATCGCCGCAGACTCGACGCCCAATGTGACAATACTGTAAGTTATCTGTAAGCGGAATCGATGGTACCCAAGCAAATGTCTTGTTAGCATAGCATCATCAATTTGTAGTGCTGAGAAGACAAGGAGTAATAATCATGTCTGAGAAAATGGCCGTGACGGCAGTAGCCGGTTCATCTGCGGCGTTGCTTGAGCTTTCACATGTGGGGAAAATTTACGGCGGCAAGGGCGTCATCACTACCGCGCTTGACGACGTGTCGCTCACGGTGCACAAAGGCGAGTTTGTAGCCATCATGGGCCCCTCGGGTTCGGGCAAGTCAACGCTCTTGAACTGCGTATCAACTATCGACTCCGCAACATCGGGAACCATTACTCTGGGCGGGAGGGATATCACGCGCCTTCGCCGGGCAGAGCTTGCAAATTTCCGCCGCGATGAACTGGGATTCATCTTCCAGGATTCAAACCTTTTGGACACGCTCACAGGATTCGAGAATATCGCGCTTGCTCTTACCCTCAAAGGTGAACATCCGCATCAGATTGAGCAGTCCGTCAATGAGCTTGCACGTGTGCTGGGCGTGGAGGAGGTGCTCCAAAAGTATCCCCAGCAAATGTCTGGCGGACAGCGCCAGCGTGTGGCGGCAGCGCGGGCTATTGTAGGAAACCCCAAGCTCATCCTAGCCGACGAGCCCACAGGTGCACTTGACTCAAAGAGCTCTGCGGTACTTCTCGAAGTACTCGAGAGCATGAATACACGCATGGGTGCGACCATCCTTATGGTTACCCATGATGCCTTTGCTGCGTCATATTCAACCCGCACCGTATTTGTGCGCGACGGGCGTCTCTTTAATGATTTGAGCCGTGGCGACACTCCTCGCAAAGAGTACTACCAGCGCATCATGGAGGTTATGGCATTTTTGGGCGGTGATCTCGATGCTCGTTAAGCTGGCCTTGAGAAACGTCAAGCGAGCAGGCCGCGACTACGCTATTTACTTTATTACCGTTGTTTTGGGCGTTGCTCTGTTTTATGCGTTCAATGCGATCAAGAGTCAAACTGTGCTGTTTGATGCAATGTCAGCAGACAGCGCGCGTATGCTCGATTTACTGACGTTGCTCATCAGAATGTTTTCTATTGTTGTAGCGTGTGTTTTGGGCTTTTTGGTAGTCTATGCCAACCGGTTCCTCATCAGACGTCGTCGTCGTGAATTTGGTACGTATCTGCTGCTGGGCATGAGCGCCGGGCGTGTGAGCCGTGTGCTTTTGTGCGAGACGATCCTTGTGGGACTTGCCTCGCTTGTGGTGGGTCTTGCGCTGGGTATTGCCATGTCACAGGGTCTCTCGTTTGCGACAGCTGCGCTCATGGGTACCACTATGACCAAATACCGTTTTATAGTTTCTCCAGATGCCATTGGACTCACGGTGCTTTGTTTTGTTGTGGTGTTTATGGTATCAGCGCTGGTAGATGTCATTTATATTCGCCGGTGCAAGCTTATTACCCTGCTTTCTGCCCGGGAAGCGAATGAGCATGTTGGTATGGTGCATGTGCCCCTGCGTGTAGTGGGATTTGTTGTGGCCATCGTTATCCTCGGCTGCGCTTACTGGCAGCTTTCCATTAACGGATTACAGCAGGCAGACGTGCATTTTTGGGCAGCAACCGTGCTCATGATTATTGGCACGTTTTTATTCTTTTGGTCCGTCGCCGGATTTGTGATCTTTGCCCTAACCCACGCCAAAGGTGTTTATCTTAAGGGCATTCGCATGTTTACGGTGCGGCAGATTGCGAGCAAGGTAAATACGGCGTTTGTCAGCATGAGTGTCGTGTGTGTAATGTTGTTCTTCGCACTCACCACAGCCTCTGTGGGCATGGGACTTCTCGAACTCTTTGCCGGCAACATTGAGCAGACCACACGCTATGATGCATCCATTGTTGCCTCGGCAGAGCTTTTCTATAAGCCCGATCCTTCGTGGCAAGATACATACCGAGAGTTTAACGGTGACATTGAAGCGTGTCTGTCAAGCCGCGCGGATAATTGGGACAGCGTTGTCCGTAAAAGCGCGCAAACTGACTTTTGGCCTGCCGGTGTAAACTACCAGGAATTGCTTGATCAAATTCAGGGTGCTGAAGCTATGAAAGATGCCCAAACGCTTGCGAGTATGGGAAAAACCGAAATTAAAGTAATCTCGGAGAGCCAGTACAATGCCTGCTGCGAGCTCATTGGTGAAACAGGTGTTCAGCTTGCAGCCAATCAGTTTGCCATCGATAACACAATTGTAGGTTATGATGACCTGGGCAAAGCCATGAGTAAAAACGATGTGAGTCTCGAGATAGCAGGTATAATGCTGTATGGATATGGGTCGCTGCAATGTGTTCCGCTCGATACCACGGCAATGAGCGATGTTGCGCTCCAAATTATTGTGCCTGATGAGGTAGTAACAAGCCTTCGCGAACATACGGAGTTTCCTGCTTACACGCACTTTAACATAATGTACAACGGAGATCGTACACAGGGCGACTCGGCTTTGTCAAAGATACTTGCCAAAGCAGTTCCTCTCAAAGATGGCAAGACTCCTCTTACTGATGGCATCGAGGACCAATTCCAAAGGACTCCCTGGCCGGTAACAAATGTCTACACAGGCCACGCTATGGCAGAGCAGGCAAGCGGTCTCAAAATGGTCATTACGTTCCTCGCGCTTTACATTGGCTTTGTTATGCTTGTCGCCACCGCCGCGGTTCTCGCAATCCAGCAGCTCTCCGAGACTGCCGACAGCCTTCAGCGCTACCGCCGTCTCTCTGACCTTGGCTGTGACATGAAGCAAATCCTTGGTTCGCTCCGTATCCAGACCATCGTATACTTCTGTGCTCCGCTTGTACTGGCAGCCAGCCATACAATCTGTGCAGTAAGTGTAGTCTCTGCAACCCTCTTTGCCGAGCTTGGCGTTAACCCCTCAGGTCTCATAGGCATCTCGGCATTTACCATAGTAGCGATCTACGCCGTGTACCTCATCGTAACCTACCAGCTCTCAAAATCCATTGTCCGCAGCTCAGTGTGTCAAGGGTCGGTTCTCTGACACACTCCTTGACACACTAGTGCTGCTGAGATATGACAATGTGATCAATACTTGAGAAGGAATATAGAAGAGCCAGACAAGGAGGCCAATAATTCCAAACGCTTCTCCTGTTGTAAAAATTCTGAGTGCAATAGAAAGATCACAGCAGAGGAACAGAGTGATTCCTATCCGGAACAACAATGGTATTTTAACTCTTGTTAAAGTCCAGGCTATGATGACATTAACCAGAAGAAGGCTGATATCCAATAAACCAAAAGCATTTGACAGACTCAGCATTTCAAAAATCTTTAACAACAACAGACATATCGCGAAGAGAGCTACTCGGATCAGGAGCGATTTCGCGGTGGGATAAAGGTATATGGCATAAATTATCTGTACCATGCAGAATAAGATAACTCCGGGAAGAAATGTGTCAGCGCTGCCAATTAATGTCAAAAAGATATCCGCTACCGCCGTTACAAAGATTGCATAGGCAATAAACTTATCATGAGCGCTTCTCTGATCTGCTCTCAAGCGGAAAAAGCGATAAGCCACAACTATTGTGTTGATCAGGATCGCGGCATACATAAGAGTATTAACAATCTGTCCATTCCAGCTCATATAAATGCCGGTTTCAATCAAACAAAGCAGCAGCGCCTCGAGGACCAGATAAAAGATAAGGCCTCTTGTTGACATAGAAACGTGTTCCTTCCAACAGATTAGATAAAGAAGCGATCTTCTTCTCCGGCAGCATATAGTATATCAAAGACTGCCGTGTTTATTATGAGCTGTCGTTAAAAACGATTGTTTGCTAAATGAGTTCGCTTATATGCGCAAACAGACTATGCTAAAATTATCGACTACAAAGCTTGAGCATGTTGATTTGAGCAGCGCAGGGGTTGGAGGCATATGGTGGCGACTGAGTTTGTGCATATGACAGAAGAGCTGCTTGAGCAGCTTATGGCTTCTGCCACTCCTGAAGCATATTTAAACCGGGCACGGGCAGACGGCGATTTGGTAGCGCGTGATCTCTCGGGGTATTTGCATGAGCTTCTGAACAAAAAAGAGCTTACGAGGGCTGATGTTATCAGGGCGAGCGGGCTTAACACAACCTTTGTTTACCAGATATTTGAGGGTTCGCGCGGGGTGTCGAGAGGGACTGCGCTTTTGCTCGCATTTGGCCTTGGATGTACGGTAAAAGAAACTCAGCGCCTGCTAACTCATGCTGGGTTTTCGCAGCTGTATAGCCGCAACCGCCGGGATGCCATAATTTTGTTTTGCCTTGAGCACGGCTATACGCGTGTTCAATGTGATGACGAGTTGTATCGCTTGGGCGAAGTACCTCTGCTTGATGACAAAAGCGAGGGATAATGACAGACGGGGAGCTGCTCGATGCTTTAGTGCTTGATGACTCTTATACATGTATTAATACCATCTCAGACTCTGTACAGGGCAGAGTAGAGGTTGTCTGCAGAAAGAGCGATTTCAAGGTATTTGTGCGTAAGTACATACCCATTGAGCTGGCCAACCGTGAGGTATGGGAAGAAATTGCCCGCCTTACCGCTCAAGAAGATTCTTGTTATACGCTTGCACATATAGAGCAAATCTATGAGCTGCCCAATTACTTGGTTATTATTATGGAGTACATAGAGGGTATCTCTGTAGAAAGTCTGGTTAAAGAGGGTGGCTCCATAGATGTCAAAGATGCGGTATGCATTATGCTTTATGTATGCGAAGCGCTGGAAGCCTTGGCATCAGCAAAACCCAGGCCCATTATCCATAGAGACGTAACGCCCGGTAATGTGATAGTAGTAGGCTTAGGAGGAATAGCTTCATCACGGCCTCTCCGGATGGAGCATCTTAAGCGCCATGCGGTTTTGCTTGACTATGGCATCGCAAGGTTTGCAAAACCTGGTAACGCTGTTTCTGATAGTTCGTCATATGGCGATGCAGATGTTCCTGCCGGTCATGATACGCGCGTGCTGGGTACGCGGGGATTTGCTGCTCCCGAGCAATTTGGCTTTGCCCAAACTGACCGGCGCAGTGATGTTTATGCCGCGGGACGGCTTTTGGGGTATATGCTGTGTGCCAAAGAACCTGGTACTCAAGATTATGAAACAGCACTGTCTGAACCAGGTGTTTCTCAGGAAATCGCGGCGATTGTCCGTAAGGCATGTGCCTTTGAGCCAACAGCCCGGTTTCAGAGTGCACGAGAGTTTGCAATCGCACTGTACCAAGCAGCCCGTGTTCTGGGATTTGAAGACATCCTTCCTACGCATGGCAGTTTAGAGGATATGCATAAGCAGGCATCTGTTGCCGCTGTAGCAAACATGATTGGTCAAGTGGCAAACAACAGCAACGCTTTATTGGCAGATAATGCGCCAAATACCGGTGACATATCTGCAGGTTCTTCTTCGCATCAACCCGGTCTTTTGCCTCCGGCAGCAAAGCTCAAAGGCATTTGGGGTTTAATTGCGAAGCGTCTGGCGACACCCTCCGGTATGCGTAAGAGACTCCCCTTAGTTATACGCATAGTGCTTATGATTGCTGCTGCTATTGGTATCTTTGTATTCTTGGTTAACCTGATAGAACGTGTACCCTATGTGATAGCCGGCGGTTGGGGAGATGAACCGTACAGTTTGGAAGCATGGATGCAGGGCGTCACAGGAATTTTGGTCTATGGCGCGACTATATACGTCTTTGGTACCATCCTGTATCTCAATTGGGGTATCAACCGAGAACGCCCTGCTGCTTCAACGCTTGTGTATTGGAGACGTGTGCTGCTTGTGATCTGCGTTAGTTTTGCGTTGATTCTGTTAACGGGTTTTATAGCTCCAAACACAAGCAGATAGCACGAGTACCTAGAGCACGTCTTTGTTGCTAAAAAGACCGCGGCCCAGGGATACTTCGAGATTGCCGTTACGCTGACGCAGCTCATCCATAAACGCCTTGTGATCTGTGTCTTGCTTCATGCGGATAGTGTAGCAGAGCGTATACAAAGCTCCCATGTTTGTGGTGCGCACAATCTCAAGGTCCCAATGGTCAAGATACTTTGCAAAGAGGTCATCAAAAACGGTTTCGAAATCTAAAGTCTCGGGGATGCTGACTTTGAGCTGGCGTTTTCCGTCAGAACTTGCACCAAGGCCTACCTTAATAAAGAAGGCATTTGCCAAAGCCATGATGATCACAAAGAGAGCGGCTATCCAGATGTAACCCATACCGCATGCAAGACCTACCGCCATTGAGAGGAAGATTGCTGCGATGTCGCGCGCACTGCCGGGTATTGACCTAAAGCGTACCAGCGAAAAAGCGCCGAGAACTGCAATACCCACACCCATATTGCCGTTTACCATCATGATGACAACCTGCACAATAGCAGGCAAAAGTGCAAGCGTAACCACAAAGTCTTTGGAATACTGAGACTTATACATGTAAATAAATGCAACAGCAACACCAATTATCAATGATGCAAGTGTGCAGATAATAAACTCGGGCAACGTCGCCGAGCCCTCCTGAACCGAGTTCAGAATCGATTGAGCAAGTACATTGATGTCCATAACGGTTTCCCTTCTTTGAGAATGCGATGATTAATGAGGTCGAAAATTTAGGCTTGGATGCCGGTTGACAGGATTAAAAACTATGCTGACTTTTCATAGCTTGCAAGTGATGCCAAATAGGCGTTGCCGTATTTGGAGAAGGACGTAGCTTTGGCATCGCTTATACTCAGGGCATTTGCAAGCCAGACCGGCATAGTGCCTGCTGCTTTGACCTCGAGCAAATGCGCTCCTGCGTCTAAAAGCGGTGTTCCTCCCAAGGGTTCCATAAGACTTAAGGCGTCTTGTCTCCAAAGCACGTCTTGATCAAAGGTGAGGCGAAGCCCGGAATCTTCTTTACCAACAAATGACTGACGCTGCGAAGAAATCAGCATAGACGGATGCAGACCGCCCTCTGGTATATACCTGTCGAGGGTAAACCCAATTTCGCGCAGAATCTGGGCGTTTGTGTTCTGTACATTATCTTCTACAGATGCCGGCCATAAGCGCGACTCGGCAAAAGCTTCTGCCTCAGAGAGCGGCATGCGCAGCCTGCGCTTATAAACAATACCCTTAAACTTTTTCTTGAGTTCCAAAAACACGCTCGCATGATGATCTTTTGGAGCTCCATAACTGCGAATGCGGACTTTCTCTTTATAGACAACAGGCTTCATTTGTGACCTTCGCACTATAAGCGAGGTGGGTGTGTCCAAATAAAGGCTCCGGATGTCGGAGATCCCAAAGGCGTCAGTTTTTATGTTTTCGCTTATGAGATCCATGAGTTTCTCGTATACTCCCGGCATGAGAATAAACTTTTTCTCAATGCGCTTAAAGGTTTGAATATTTGCACGCACCTTGCTTACTGCTTCCATCGCTGGCCTCCTTCATGTTTGGATGCCAAAAACAATATCCAAAGTTCCTGAAAGGGCACTGAAAGCAATTAAAACTTAAGTGATTCTCGCGATAATGCGCGAAACCCTCAACTCTTTGAAAACTTTTCAGGAAGCGTGGTGCAAACAACGTTTGCACGGTTTGGCTTGTCAGTGTATACTTATGAGGAAGCTTTGTACGGTTAACAAGCTATGCTGCTAAAACAGTATGCAGCAAAAGGAGTGAGGTATTATGACTATTGATCTGAATAATAACGGTAAAGACGATATTGAAGAGCTGCTCGAAGATATGCATAAGAAGTTTGATGAGTTAGATGCAAATACCGAGGCATCAGTACAGGAAGCTCTGGGCGGCGCTGTTTCGCCTATTGAGGAAGCTACCGGTATGGATATCAACGGCGACGGCGTGATTGGCGCTCCCAAAGCCGAGTAGTTCTCTTTGGGGAGAATTTTCTCCTATGACTCAATGACTCACACAACAAAGAAACCTCCGGAGGATGTACCTCTCGGAGGTTTCTTTGTAGGATCGTACGTCAAATTGATGACGTTAAACGGTTTTACTTTTGAAAAGCATTCTTGAGCTTGTTAACAAAGCCCTTGGCGCCTTCGCTGAGGTTGTTGAGGAATCCCTTTGCAACGTCAGCTACTTCGTCAGGAGAAACCGTGCCGTCGCCATCTGCGTCAAGAGCGGCCTTTGTGCTGTCGACAACGCCCACAACGGCATCTTTAACTTCTCCAAGACGCTCACCGGCAGCACTGGCGACTTCTTCGAAATCAACCTTGCCGTCGCCGTTTGCATCAAATGCAGTTTTGATGCCGTCTGCAGCAGCTTCAAAAGCATCAATGCGCTCAGCTACTACTTCTTCTACAGCGTCAAAAGCTTCCTCAGCAGTTTCTGCAGCTTCTTCTGCTGCATCCTCAACTGCGTCTACAGCCTGCTCAGCTGCGTCAACAGCCTTCTCGGCTACGTCCTCAGCTGCATCGGCAGCCTGCTTGGCAGCGTCCTCCACTGCGTCTACGGCCTTCTCGGCTACATCTTCAGCCGCATTGCCGGCTTGTTCAATGGCGTCAGCACCTTCATCTACCAATTCAGACGCACGATCCAAAACTTCACTCATTTGTGCGCCCCCCTTTCTCTCGGAAACAGAACGTTCGTATCATAACATTTTTATATCGGTTTTGGGATATGGTTCATGCGGGTATTATGTGAACAATTCTTTCACCGCTTATCTGTATAAAATGCTTTACTGATCTAAAGTGTGGCACATTTATCTCCTTATGCTTTTATGAAATTGCTATAATAAGAGCGGCATGTGCCGTCTGCTGGTTTTATCTGGGAGGCGACATGAACCGGAGTATTCAACTGGCACACATGGAGGTGTTCTATATGAGAAAAATACTTGCTGCATCAGTTTCGCTTGTTTTAGCGCTGGCGCTGCTCCCGGGAGCAGCTCTTGCTGCGGGCAATACTACGTCCGGTTTTTTGGGCTCTAAAGACAAAGAGACTACACAATCTGCGGCACAGATTGCGAGCTCTGCGTCAAGCGACAAAAAAGATGATGAGGCTGCTCAAAAGGCAAAAGAAAAGGCACAAGCCCTTGAGGATACCCTTAAAGCTCTTAATAATGATGTTTATAGCAACACGTTAAAAGCTCTTAAAAATGGCGAAGTACTTTCTGAGGGTTCAACCGGCGATACTGCTGCCGGTGTTCAGCAGACACTCGCTGATCTGGGTTATCCGGTTGAGATAAACGGTGTTATTGGGCCTGATACCATTGAATATCTTAACAGCTTTTTTGGTGTGCTAGGTATCGCACCGGTTCAGTCTATAGATGCGAATGCTTATGAACAGCTTTTGCCGCCCATTCTGATTGTAGCCAACCAGACAGAAGCAGATAAGATTCTTGATAAGTATTACGAGACTACTAAGGATACGAGCCAGTACGCTTACATGAAGGCTTGCATATATTATCTTCAGGGAAAGTATTACAACGCAAAAGAGTCATTTGAGAAGAGCAAGTACGGCAACTACAAGGAGCGTGCAGAGGCATGCATTCAGCCGTGGCCGGGTTATGGCGAGCTTTGGCATAATGATTACATGTACAGCGGAGAAATGCTTCTTACCTTTGTTGTAAACAGTCCCAATGAAGAACGCGGTATGCTTTTTATGGTTTATACCGATGACGGCATTCTTGCCTCGGTTATGTTTGTAACCGGTACCTCAACCATCAGCACATATCTCCCCGGCGGTATTTACCGTATTAAGAATGCAAGCGGATACGAATGGTACGGCATGGATCAAACTTTTGGTCGTAACGGTTCCTACGAGTATATGAAGTTCAATGAATTTGAAGATGTCTACCGTACCGATCTTCCTGCCGGATACGAATGGCAAATTACTGTCAATGCGACAGAAATTGTAGGATCCCCAGTTGACCCTGAACAGACGGACTGGGGAAGCTGGTCTGAGAACCTATAAAGATTATTGTTCAGGATAAGAGAGGTTTTGAATGCCTAAGGTAATACTGTTAAACGGAAGCCCGCATATTCACGGTTGCACCGCGACAGCGCTCAACGAGATGATGAACGTTTTTGAAGAGGAACATATAGATACTTACCTTGTCCAGGTAGGGCAAAAAGAAGTGAGAGCTTGCACCTCATGCGGGTATTGCCGCAGGTCCGGCAGATGTATTTTTAACACTGACCCGGTTAATGAGGTCGCCGCAAAATTCGAAGCTGCTGACGGCCTCGTTGTGGGCAGTCCCGTTTATTACGCTTCTCCTAACGGTGCAATCCTTTCTTTTATGGACAGACTCTTCTACAGCACCTCTTATTCCAAGCAAATGAAGGTGGGAGCTGCAATAGTAAGCTGCCGCCGCGGAGGAAATACCGCAAGTTTTGATGTCCTCAACAAATACTTCACCATTAGCGGCATGCCTGTGGCTTCGAGCACATACTGGAACCAGGTTCATGGCGCTAAGGCTGAGGACGTTCTTAAAGACCTCGAAGGCCTTCAAACTATGAGAAACCTCGCACGGAATATGGCCTTCATGATCCGCGCCATAGCAGACGCTAAAGCCAAGTACGGCCTCCCGCAGGTAGAGCGCGAAGCATTTACGAGCTTCTGCGACGGGAAGGTGCTCCCGGAATAACGTATATTGTTATCGCCTGATAGCAGGAAATTGCAAGGGCTTCTCGGCATCAATATGCCGAGAAGCCCTTGGCGCTATAATCCCCGGTTTATGTCACGCCCACTTTTGGGGATGGCCAGACGGGCTTCTGAATCAGGGTTGAATAGCTGGAGAAGTGCGATGGGCGTGATGATGTCTTGCATGTCTTCTTGACCGGCAAGTTTGTCTCCATCGAACAATATCTCGGTGAGCAGGGTATTCGCGAACCAAACGGGAGATGCTCCACGTCCTTGGATTTTGAATTTTGTGAATCCTTTGTCCGCAAGATATTTGCGGCGCTCATCCGGCACATAGATGTTATCTACGAGCTCAGTTGGTTTGCTGCGTCTTTGGTCATAGATGCAACCGGGCTGAGGTTCTGCCGGGTCGCGGTCGCGCGCGCTGGCTGTAGCCTGAGCCATGGCGGCTATATGTTCGGCCGCATAGGGGCAATCGCGTGCACATCTCTCATTTACGATGAGCTCTATATGGTCAGCCATGTCCTGCAGTTCGCTTGAGATACCGCTCTCGAGCAGTGCCTCTGTACGAACTACGACTTCGTCATAGAGGCCGCGTAAGCTGTGATAATAGGTATTCTCGTCCTGACCCAGAAAACCGTTGTGGTGATCAAGCACAACCCTCACGTTTGAGCACACAAGCTTCAATGCGGGGTGCCGGCGTCGTATATAACGTGCCAGAGCATCATCAGCTACAATTGCCTGTCCTTGGTATTCCTCGATTAATGACAACAGCATGTTGCAATAGGGGTCGTCTGTGTACGCTCCGGCATTGATGTGTGAAAAAGTAAACGCGCATCTTGCACCAACTGCCAAATAAGCCTCAAGCCGGGTTCGTACCTCTTCTTCAGACAATGTGGTTGTCACGCGCGGAGGGCGTCCGCCCGCCCAGGCACACAGCGGGCTTCCATAGGCGATGTCAAAAAGGGGTTTATTCAGTATGGGAGAAAGCGCATGTGACAGGTGCAGCGCAACCCAGTCGTTATCAAACAATGACGGGATCTTCCAGGACACACGATTGTCTTTGAGACGTATGATGTCAGATAGCATCATGACCCTTCCGGAGAGGAGCTACAGCCCAATTCGCTCAAGCCAGCCGTTCACTTCTTGTACAGCCTCGTCCATAGTGATATTGAGACCTGTCTGTAAGGCTGCGCCAAGATAAACAAAGCGCCAGCCCTCCCAAACTTTAATGCGCATCATGCGAGGAAGCGGCTGGAAACCGCGTTCTTCACGCACCGGTGTTGAACAGCGGCGAAGTCCTTCAACCTCGTCCACGACCTTCTTATTTGAGAGAATCCCCGCATCGCACATGCGCGACAACCACACAAGATCAACCAGATGCTTGGCGCGAGCGGCATGAATGGGGAGCAGCTTTTTGTCATCGAGATCGAATACGTTCACATCAACGCAGGCAGCGATCTTCTCGGTAACTACGGCTTCCGGTGTGATAGTCCAAAATGTGTGGGGCTCGGGGAGCCCCACACCTGAAAGCGCAGGTACACTGCTACAACGTGAACTGAAGTTCTTTGCGGTAGGTCCGCAGAGGATATCTACCGTTACATCTTGTGGCTCGCACCCGTCAGCTTCAAGTAAAACATGGACCACAAGCATTTCATAGGGACACCAACCGTACGGCGACTCGATAATTTCTCCAAGTGTCGCATGTACCTGTCCCCAGGGTTTGCTAAACGCTTCAGGAAGGCGTTGCAAAAATTCGCTGGTGCTACAGCGCAAAGCGGCATCGACATCAGGCGTATAGCGTGCCCGCTCACCAAGCAGGTCTTGCGAGACAAGACCGCCTTTTACAACGAGGAGTGGTTCACCCTGCCGGTCCTCAAGCCTTTGCAACATACACGCAGTGACAAACAGCATAACGAGGTCTGCCAAACGTCCCTTGGGCACGCATCCAAGTTCCTGCTCGGCCTGTGCTATAGCATCCCCTAAAGACAACCCCGCCACGTGGGCGGGATTGAGGGTGGTGAGCCCGTGATACGGGTCATGGCAATATGGAAGCAAAGGCTGCATTTGCATCATACCTTACCGGTTTATTTATATCCTCCGCAAGGCCACCAGCCGCCGCCACTGATCTGATCCAGCTGTTCAGGGGTAAGAACAACGCCCACTTCTTGAGCAAACTCCAACATTTCTTCAGGAGTCTTGAGGCCACGGGCCTCCTCGCGCTGATCTTCGCTTAACGTACTCAAGACCTCGTCGAACTTTTGCTTATTGATGTCGTTGTTTTGATCTGCCATATACACTCCTTTTGAGTCGCAACCAGCGTTTTTGCTCTTTTGGTTATACAAGGCAGCCGGCTGGTTTCTTACGCTCTATTATACACAATTCCTGACCCTTTGTGTTCCATATGTTACTTGAGACCTTCAAGAGCCTGAGTGAGAGCTTCTTCAAAGGTGGGGTGGGGACGCATAGCCTTCAGAAGTTGCTCAGTGGTCATGTTGTTGGCAATTGCAACGCTTATTTGAGAGATCATGTCGCTTGCATTGGTGCACATGAGCTGCGCGCCCAAGATGCGGTTATTCTCGGCATGAACAACAATCTTCATAAAGCTGCGGCCTGCGCCTGCAATAAGAGTACGGGCATTGCCGCCCATAGCGCATTTACCAACCTTAACAGGAATGCCCTCCTCTTTTGCCTGAGCTTCTGTGAGCCCTACCGAGGCAATCTCGGGGGAGCAATATACACAGCTGGGGATGACATTCAGGTCAACACTGCTCTTGTGGCCTGCGATCATCTCCACACAAGCAGTTCCTTGTGCCGCAGCTACATGGGCAAGCTGAACGGGCGAGGAGACATCGCCAATCGCATAAATGCCGGGAATGTTGGTTTTAAACTTGCTGTCTACCGCGAGTGCGCGGCCCTGCATGTTGGGCTCAAGCTCGGGGGCAAACAGGTCTCTGTGATAGGGGGTTCGTCCTACCGCACAAAGAACCGCTTCGCCTCTTATGCACTTTTGGTCATCGTTGCAAGCAAAATGCACTGCTAAGCCGGCGTCTTCTTGTTCAATTTTTTGTACCATTGATTTGGTGTATATTTCGACACCCTGTTTTTTGAGAATGGCTGCAATACTTTGACCCAGCTCTTTGTCGAGCGTGGGAAGCAGGCGGTCGAGGCCTTCGACTATGGTGACTTGGATGCCAAGCGCTTCGTAGAAGCTGGCAAACTCAACTCCAATGACGCCGCCTCCAATGATGACAAGGGAGTCCAAGAGACGGTCGGTTTTTGCGAGGAGTTCGTCAGACGTCATGACGCCGGGCAGGTCAAGCCCGGGTATGGGCGGCCGCGCCGGAGCCGAACCCGTTGCAATGAGGATGTTCTCTGTGGTATAAGTTGCCTTTTCTGCGGAGCCCTCTTGCGGAGTTACTTCCACAACACCCGGCTTCAAAATTGTTGCTTTACCGGGAATAACATCAACTTTTGCCCGGCTCAGCAGTCCTTCGATCCCTTTGCGCAGAGTTTCTACAACTTGCTCTTTATACGAGAAGAGCTCGTCCATGTTTAAAGAGACGTTCTCGGCATGAATGCCAAACGCTGCGCCTGCCGCAATATCTCCGTACACCTCAGAGGCATGGAGCAGGGTTTTTGTGGGGACACAGCCCCGGTTAAGGCAGGTACCGCCAATAAGGTCCTTCTCGACGAGAGCGGTTTCAATGCCCAGCTCTGCTGCTTTGAGTGCGGCAGTATAGCCTCCGGGACCTGCTCCTATCACCATGAGACCGTAGTCTTTCGCGGTGCTCTCTTCTTCACTCTTGGGAGATGGCGTAATACTGCTGTTCAACAGGCGTATGATGTCAATAGCGATAAATGGACTCAGTTCACCTTTGGCTAATGCGCCTGAGATGCTGTCAGCATCAAAGCGACAGCCATTGAGGGTCTTTTGCAGGGTCTCGGCTATTTCTAAGTCAAGAGAATCGGTATAAACCCGTGCATCAGTGATGAAACCCTTTGTTATCTCAAGTTCGAGTTGTATTTCTCCCCAGCTAAAGCGGCGTTCCAACTCATAAGTAAAGGGCTGTTTTTGGGCGCCGTAGTTCCAGTCCCAGCTCTCAAAGTGCTCTTTAAGTTTGGCTACAGCCGCAGTATTGATGTCATCGGCTTCCAAAATGGCTACCGGGAGACCATATACCTGCTCAAATGCGACAGCAAGCGCATCTTTGAGGTCATCCACAGTAAGTGTGGGCAGTACCTCGGTAAGATTGGTAACCCGCGATTTTACCGACTCGACGCCCTTGGCCTCAAGTTTTGCTCTTGAGGGATTAAGGTAGCGCTCCATGGCGTCCATGTCAGTGTTTACGAGCAGGGTTCCATGATGGAACGAACGTCCCTCATGATGGCAGAATGCACTGCCCGAGATTTTTTGTCCGTTGACGGTAAGGTCGTTGCGTCCGGAGCGTTTAACCTCGATTCCAAGAAGAGCACATGCCCGGGTAATAACTTTAAGCTGCTGGGCGATATTGTAGTCTTCGCGCGGCATCAAAAACGTATAGTTCAGGTTCCCCAGGTCATGATACACAGCACCTCCGCCCGAGAGCCTTCGGGCCAGGCACCCTCCGTCTGCGCGGAGCTGCTCAACATTGCACTCACGCCAGGCATTTTGGTTGCGTCCAATCACGACGGTTTGAGCATTTTGCCATAAGAACAATGTGCAGCTGTTGGCATCGGCCTTCTCTAAGAGCCACTGCTCGAGCGCAAGGTTCTCGTAAGGGTTTGTACTCGTTCCATAAACCAGTTGTAGCTTGTTTATCATAGTGCTGCTGAACCTTCTTCTTGCGGATACCATCTTAACACAGGGGTACGGGAAGCACGAACTTCATCAGGGCGGCCAATCTGCGCATGATGAGGCGCTTCATGCATGACGGCAGGATTGGTTTTACCAAGCTCGTAAAGCTCGGCAAATACGCCGGCTGCCCAGTCGAGTGTCTCTTTGCTCTCGGTCTCGGTTGGTTCGAGCATAAGCGCTTCGTGCACAATCATGGGGAAGTACATTGTTGGTGGATGCATGCCGTAGTCAATAAGCGACTTCGCAACATCGAGTGCGGAGACTCCGGTTTCTTTCTTAAACTCAGAGAGGTCGAGCACAAACTCATGCATGCAAATGCGGTCAAATGCAGGCTCAAAAGTGCCCTGGATGCGGCGCATGAGATAGTTGGCATTGAGCACGGCATTATGTGCTGCCTCGGGAATGCCTTCGCGTCCCATTGACATAAGGTAGGTGAGCGCTCTAACAACAACAAGGAAGTTGCCGGCAAAGCTCCGTACCTGCAGATGTCCGGCCTCGTCCATAAGGGCTGACTTAGGCAGGAATTCGCTCAGGAACTCTTTGCACCCAACGGCGCATGCTCCCGGTCCGCCTCCGCCGTGAGGAGTGGCAAAGGTTTTGTGGAGGTTCATGTGGATGCAGTCAAAGCCCATGTCACCGGGGCGTACTACACCCATAACGGCGTTAAGGTTGGCGCCGTCATAATAGCAAAGGCCGCCTGCTTCATGAACCATAGCGGTGATCTTTAAAATGTTCTGGTCAAACAAGCCTACCGTGTTGGGGTTCGTAAGCATGAGACCAGCTGTATCATCGCCCAATGCGTTTGCCAACGCGTCAAGATCAACACATCCGTCCGGTGCGGAGGGTATATTTACTACCTCGTAACCGCACATAGCTGCGGTTGCGGGGTTGGTGCCGTGGGCGGAGTCAGGGACAATAATCTTGGTGCGCGCGGTATCGCCGCGGCTGTCGTGATATTGTTTAATGAGCAGAACGCCGGTAAACTCACCGTGTGCGCCGGCTGCAGGCTGGAAGGTCATATTGTCCATGCCGGAGATTTTGCAGAGGTAGCTGCGTGCCAGGTCAAGAACTTCCCGGCAGCCTGTGACAGCGTGCTGGGGAGCCAGCGGGTGTATGCGCTGGAATCCCGGTAATGCTGCGATTTCCTCATCTATACGAGGGTTATACTTCATGGTGCAGGAGCCTAACGGATAAAACCCGCAGTTAACACCATGCACATGGTGGCAGAGCTCGGTATAATGTCTCGTTACGTCTACCTCGGCAAGCTCGGGGAGTTTGGGCGGCTGTGCGCGCAAAACATCCTGAGGGAGGTCAACATAGTCGCAATCGCAGGCGCCGAGTATGTCGCATGCACGGCCGGCAACGCTTTTCTCAAAAATAAGCTCCATTATGCGAGCACCTCCTTCACAATGCTTACGGCGCGGTCCAGATCATCGCGGCTGGCCTTCTCGGTCACGCACCAGAGAACGCCTTCATCAAGAGGAAGACCTCCCAAGATGCCGGCGGTTTCCAAGGCGCTCAAGACCTCGTTTTGGCGCGGGAGAGTTGTCACAAACTCATGGAAGAATGCACCGGGATATACGAGGTCAATGCCATCAATGGCAGTGAGTTTCTCGGCAAGGTAATGGGCTTTTGCCGTGCACTGACGTGCGACTTCAGCAAGGCCCTGAGGTCCCATAACCGCCATATAAACGCTTGCGGTTAAGGCGCAGAGTGCCTCGTTTGAGCAGATGTTGCTGCTCGCCTTTTCGCGGCGAATGTGCTGTTCGCGGGCTTGGAGCGAAAGAACGTATGCGCGATTGCCCGCGGTGTCAACAGTCTCGCCCACAATGCGGCCGGGGAGCTTGCGCATGAGCTTGGTGGTAGCAGCCATAAAGCCCAGGTAAGGTCCGCCAAACCCAAGCGGCAATCCAAGCGGCTGGCCTTCGCCCACGGCGATGTCTGCCCCGCATTCACGCGGCGTTTTGAGGATGCCAAGCGAGATGGGGTTTGCACCTATGACATAAAGCGCGCCGGCCTCATGCACTGCTTCGCCAATGGCTGTGGCGTCCTCTAAGAGCCCGTAGAAATTGGGCTGCTGAATGTACACGCAGGAGACATCGCTTCCAAGCATTTCGCGAAGAGCGTCGAGGTCAGTGTGCCCGTCCTTTGCAGGTATAACGCGCATCTCGTCGCCGGTACCGTAGCAATAGGTACGTATGGTATTAATAACATCCGGGTGTGCTGCGGCCGAGACAAGTGTTACGCTCCGCTTGCGATCACGGCACATAGCTGCGGCTTCTGCGGCGGCGGTGGCGCCGTCATACACTGAGGCATTCGAGACATCCATGCCGGTAAGCTCGCAGATCATGGTTTGGTATTCAAAAATGGATTGCAGCACGCCCTGGCTCATCTCGGCCTGGTAGGGAGTGTATGCAGTAAGAAACTCTTCTTTTGCGGGGATGGAGCGAACGGCAGCCGGGATATAGTGATCATATGCACCGGCTCCGCGCAGTATGGTTGTGTACTGCACGTTTTTGTTGGCAAGCGCATTCATGGCGCGGCTTACCTCGAGCTCGCCCATTCCCGGCGGAATATCGAGGGGCTCCGTGAGGAGCATTTGTTGCGGCACGTCTGCATAGAGCTCGCGGTAGTCACTCACACCAACAGCCGCGAGCATCTCTTTGCGTTGTGCCTCGGTAGAAGGCACGTAACTCATGACATGTTACTCGCTTTCTGCGCAAAATGCCTCATAGGCAGCGGCATCAAGCAGGTCATCGGGCACGGTAATGCCCTCGAGCTTGATAATCCATGCGCCGTACGGATCGCTGTTCATAAGCTCGGGAGAATCAATGAGTTCCTCGTTGATTGCGCTTACGGTGCCTGCAACAGGGCTCATGACATCGCTTACCGCTTTAACAGATTCAACGTCGCCAAACGAGTCGCCAGCCTCAAGAGTATCGTCCACCTCGGGAAGGTTAATGAATACAATATCGCCGAGGGCGTCCTGTGCGTAATCAGTGATGCCAATGATGGCGGTTTCGCCCTCAATGCGCACCCACTCGTGGGTCTTTGAATAGCTCAGATCTGCAGGAATTTTCATGGTAGGCTCCTTTCGGGCGGGTTAAAACCCATAGCGACGATACTTATAAACCAATGGTTTGCAAGAGCTTCTTAAGTGCGGCATCAAACTCAGCGCCTTCAAAGCAATAGTGCATTTGCGTGTATCCTGATCTCAGCTCAGATACCTCGGCCGCAACGTTCTTGTTCTCCAGAATGCAGGCAGCCATAAGCTCGGCGAGGCGTTCAAACTCTGCCTTGCCAAATCCAAAGCGTGTCATTTCAGAGACGCCCATGCGCAAAGCGCCTGAGGCAGTAAAGCCTTCTTCATCAGGGGTTGCCTGGTAGTTCACAATAATATTGTTGTTCTCAAGGCGGCGTGCTACTTCAGCGCCGGCGCCGTAGCCAACGCGCACAATGACCTGGTGTGTCTCGGTAAAGCCTATAGACTCGTCGCCTGCGACGTCAAGACCGGCATCTTTGCAGGCACGCGCGAAAGAGCGGGCATTTGCGCATACGGCGCTTTGGTACTCTTTGCGGAATGCGTTCATCTCGTACGCAGCCATGAGAAGGCCAAGCTGGGTGCCCAGGTGGTGGTTAGAGACGCTGCCCGGGAAGGTGCGGGTCTCGATGGTTTCCCAAAGGCCGTACTTGAGGTCTTCTTCTTTCCAGTTGGTTGCGATAACACCGCGCTGCGGGCCAAAGAAAGTCTTGTGGGTTGAACCGGTAACAATCTCGGCGCCTTCCTCAAAGGGGTTCTGGAAAGACGGTCCCAAAATGCCGAGGACGTGGGCCATGTCATACATGATGGTGGTAGGGATCCCAGCCTCGTCAACAAACGCGCGAATAGCTGCGACCGGCTCTTTGTGGAGCACCATGCTCTTGCCAAAGATGATGAGCTCGGGGCGGTAGCGCTCAATGATTTGTTTGGTTGCCTCGACGTCAATTTTATACTCGTTATCTGCGCAAACCGGGAAGTTCACAACAGCCGGGCGCTCGGTGGCGGGGTCGGTTGCAATAAAGTCGCGCAAAGCTCCCATGGGCTGTGCCGAGAGGTGGCCGCCCTTAATAATATGGTTGTTGAGCACGTATCCCAGCCTGCGGGGAGCTGACTTGCGGTCAACTCTGTTTTTCCAGTCAAGCAATGACGAGAAGACCGCCATGTTTGACATCTGGCCGCTGATAACACGGGTTTCGACCTCGGTGCAGCCAAAGTAGGTGCGCATCTCGTCAACGAGGAGCTGTTCTACCTCGTTAATAAAATCTGTGCCCTGGTAATAGAATACGTCTTTGTCATAGAAGGCCTTGGCCTTGCGGTGCTCGGCATAACGGCCGCTTGGGTCTGCGGCGCAAAGTGCACGTACGGCAGGGCTCGGGGTATTCTCGGACGGAATAAGGTTAACGCATTGCTGCTGACGCCAAACGTGGTTTTCGCAGGCGCGGCCCATGAGCTCAATCGCATTTGCAAGACGGGTTTCATGTAAGGATGCACGAGGTGCAAGCTCGGTGCCGTAAATAATGGGACGGGCATAAGGCGGAGCGTCGGAGCGCAGGTGGCACGGCACAATAACGGCCTTGAGTCGCTTGCCACGTACGTCTACCTCAACAAAGTCATCTTCGAGCACGTCGCTTGCGATGTAAGCAAAACCAATGGAGCGCTTTGCATCATCGCTGCTGATGACGGTCTCAAGACCTTCTCCGGAGCTCTTATAATACGGAACCATGGTGCCGCTTGTGACCCAGCCAATGCACTCGTCGCCACGGTATACCTCCATGCCCGCGCGAATAACGCCGCGGTCAATGAGGGCAATGGGCTTAATGCAACGGGGAAGTACGTCAAGTGCCGAGAAGTCCCGGTCCATAAGCTTCTTATAAGCTTCGCGCTGAGCGGTGAGGGGTTCTCGGCCAATGAAATCGCCCTTTTGCGGAGCAAGGCTTACCGCAAAGCGCGAAAGCGGCATGGCGCAAATGGGGATAGGTGCGCCGCTTGGGTCATTGCCCAGCTCATGGCCATAGAGCGGCAGGCATGCCTCGAGACGCAACGTGTCACGCGCGCCAAGGCCGGCCGGTTTGGCGCCCATCTCTATGAGGCGGTTCCACAGCCAGACTACGTCTTTAGCTGCGATGTAGACCTCGTATCCAAGCGGCTCTCCGGTGTAGCCGGTTTTTGCAATGCCTGTTGGATGGCCTTCAAGCTCAACAAGAGCGACAGCATTCTTCATGGGCTCGGTGAGCTGTACTCCGCCTGCGAGCTCGGTCAGGAGTTCACGGCTGAGCGGACCCTGAACCGCAATAGCGGCGTATTCGTCAGAAACATTGGTGAGCGTGCAGTCAAACTGCTTAGAAATGGGCAAAAGGTGATCCCAGTCCTTCTGGGTATTGGCAGCGTTGACCACGAGCAGGAGCTTCTCTTCTTCAAAACGGTAGAGATAGGCGTCATCAATGGCAAAGCCCTGAGCATCAGAAATAATGCCGTACTGAGCCATACCCAGCTCGAGCGCCTCAACATTGCTCGTAAGCACATGCTGCAAAAACGCGACCCGCTCGGGGCCTTCTACAAAGAAACGCCCCATATGAGAGACGTCAAACAGCGAGCAACTGCTGCGGGTAAAAAGATGCTCAGCCACAATACCTGTTGGGTACTGAACCGGCATTTCCCATCCGCCAAAGTCAACCATGGTAGCCCCTGCAGCTACATGTGCCTCATACAGGGGGGTCCGCTTTAGTTCTGCCATGTGCACTCCTTTTTTGCTAAACTTACACATAAGCATATTATGCTTATTTATGGTGAAGCGCATCTTGTAAATTACTATATAAGTAAGAAAAACTTGAAGTAACCCAGGGGACAGTTCTATGTGTTCTTGCTTAGGGAACACATAGAACTGTCCCCTGGGTTAGGAGAAACGGATGAGTAACGAGATGAACATTGGTAATCTGCGGGATCTAAAAGAGCTTGCTGACCCGAACGGTACATTTCGCGAGATAGCGTTTGGTGCACTGGTGGGGCTTGTCGCAAAACACTCCGGTGGCACGGAGTTCCTGGGTGATACTTCTGCCCTGGCCGCCGGTGCATACCAAAAAAGCCTCATTGGGGACTACTTCCCAAACTATTGGATGGAGGTACCGCTTCTTGGCAACCCTGGCTTTGACCTGCACGTATACTATAACCGAGGACAGGTGGACCCGGGCGATCACTTTGAGTCAGGTTGCGGTTTTGGTATGCAAGCCATGTTTGACTGGTATTTTAATGTTGAGACGGGTGGTGTAGGAGTAGGTTTTGCTCATGATCTGCGTGATGGGAGCTGTGACGTAGGCGCATACGTAAACTTTGGGAGTAAGCCGCTCGCTGACGAGCGAGGTTTCTTTACATCGCTTGAGGCGGATGGTTCGTACGGTTACACCTCAGAGCTGCTTGCCCGTCTTCCGGGATCATGGCAACCGTGGTATTTAGGACTTTTCCCCAACCGGCCGGGCTCAGGCGTGCGTGTGGGAGCATTTGTATCTGTAGAACGCCAGGCAGACTATGCGGCTGACCCGCGCACGCTTGCAGATGACCTTACCCGGGCAGGTTTCACGGCGTTTGACAGCGTGATGCTCGAGCGCTTACAGGCGTTAGCAGCGCTGCCGTTCATACTTGAGCTCCAGCTTGATGCGGTAGAAGGGGGTGTGGGAGACACTCTTGGGGCCGACCTTACCTTGAAACATGTACATGCTTCCGATGCGTCTGTTTTGTTCGCAAAGGATGCACCCGGAGAGAAAGCATGCAGGCTCCTTGAGGCCTGGGGTGTGGTGGACTCCCGCTGGCACCGTATCCCGGATGCTTCAATTTCGTGCATGCTTCCTATAGGAGAAGGGGGCAAAACCTTCATGCTCCTTATGAGATGTAACCCGTCTTTCATCAAGTCAAAATGGGTCGCAACACAACCGCAGCCCGCGAAAGTTTACTTCCAATGTACTACCCTTCTGTTTGGCTCGCAGCAAGGTTGATAGTATATATTGCGCGGTCTGCTGTGGCAGAACCTTCAAAGCCGCGAGCCTTACGCAGTTCATCACGCGTTCAAAACAGATGATGGCTGATGTGCAGTTCATGTGTACACATGACCTCTGTATACACTAAAATCAGCTTGCCGAGAAACCCGGGGGCTTCTCGGCAAGCTGATTATTTAGGATGGAATGTTTTGATTACAGGGCTGCTACAGTCTTGCCAAGCATGTAGCCCATGGTGGTGGCCCAGCCCATGGAGATACCGGCAATGGGGGTGTGATACTGGAGGGCAAAACGTCCGCCGCAGTTGTTACCTACGGTATAAAGGCCGGGGATGGGATCGCCCATGGCGGTAAGGCAGTTTTGGTTCTCGTCAACTACGAGACCGGAGAGCTCTACGAGACCAAGGCTGAACTTCTCGTTGCTCAGAGTTGAGCAATAGAACGGCGGCTCGCTAATGGGCTCCATGAGGAAGGCGTCCTTACCAAAGTCGGTGTCTTTGCCTGCGGCAGCAAGCTCGTTGTAACGCTCGATGCTCGCAAAGAAGTTGTCGCGGACCTCACCCTCAAGCTCGAGGTAATCGGCAAGTTCTTCGAGCGTATTGGCTGCATAGGTTGCGCAACCGCGAATCTTGTAACCTTCTGCGCCGGCTTCGAGAACCTTGGGGAGCTCTTCGTCGAGTGTTGTCAGGAAGCCGCCGTCATGCCAGCCACCGGTACCGGGATATACATGCTCGGGAGCGTTTTTCTGCACGAATTCACGCCACTTGCTGTCAATAACTGCATAGATTCGGCCAATAGGCTGACGCATTTGCTGGAAGTAATTGCCCCAAACACCAAAGATGCCTTCGTTCATAAAGCGCTTGCCTTTGGCGTTCATCTGAATCATAGCGAGGTCGCCAAAGCATCCGGCACCCATGGCACGACCCATAGAAGCGCGGGGACCCGGCTCCATAACGGCACCGGCCCAGCAGCCCATCTTTTGTCCGTCACCGGTGCGGCCGCTCATAGAACGAATCTCTGACCAATCCTGGCGGCGAACCTCAACAAAGTTGCGGTACTCGTCGTTCAGAGCAAAGGTCATAAGCGGGTTTCCACCGTAATCGCCGGCAGCAAGAATAACGGCTTTAGCAGCGGTATAGCGCTTGTAGGTACCGTCGGGAAGCTGAGCAATAACGCCGCTTACACGCTCGCCGTCCTTCTCGAGCACAACGGCTTCTGTGTCAAAGTCCCATGTTGCGCCAAGTTCTTTGGCGGCTGCCATGAGCGTTTTTGCGGCATCCGGCCAGTCGGTGCCGTCGTCCTGGAAGTGAAGCGCGCAGCACCATGCCTTGAAGCCCGAGATCGCACCCGGATATTCAGTGGGATACGGTACCGCAAATACACCGCAGTTCTCAATGATTTCGTCGGACAGGTGAGAAAGAATCCAGTCAAGAGCCTTACCGGAATTCTCGGCAAAGATGCGGGTAAGAGCAGAGTTGGTGCGGTCTCCGTTGCGGCGCTGCCAGTCCTGAATAAACTCTGCGGTATCAATTGCCTGCCCGCCCTTGGAGAGAACATATTCCGAGTTCAGTGTACCAATGTCATGGCCTATGAACATATACATGTCTTCGGGCTGCTTCTCAATAACAGCAACGCTTGCGCCATTCTCGGCAGCAGAAAGTGCTGCGCACATACCAGAAGCACCGGCGCCGACAATTACAACGTCAACTGCCTGTTCGTCAACAATAAGCGACTCATCAATAACGGGTGCCTCGCCCAGCCAGTCAAAATATGAAAGATATCCGGCTCGGACGGTTGCCGTCTCGGGTGCAACAAACGCTGCCAGAGAGTTCTCCTCGGCGGCGAACGCCATGGCAGAAGTTCCGAGAGCTGCGGCTGCAGCCATGGTTGCACTTCCGGTAATGAATGAACGGCGGTCAAAACTCTTGCTCATAATTGGTCCCCTTTCTTGGGATGTTTGGTTAAAAGCATTGCTGTTTCTTGCCTCGCATCCGTAGATTGACAGGTACCGGCGGGCAATTCAAGCCATTGTGACTAACTGGATATCTCCTGCGACTGTTTGGTCTTATTGTGGTACTCTATTAAAAGCGTCAATCACTCAAGGGAGGGTGGATGGTATGCTGGTTATGGTTGCAGAGGATTCCGAGAATGACGTGCGATCTTTATGCACATATCTTGATACGTACGCAAAAGACCATAACCTTTCTTTTGAGGTACAAGTGTTTTCCAACGGCAAAGAGCTGCTCGAAGCCCATCCCGAGAAAGCAGCGTTTATACTGCTTGATATAGAAATGCCGCTCATAAACGGAGTCGAAGCTGCCCGCGAATTACGCAACAGAGGTTGCACTATGCCGCTTGCGTTCCTTACCAACCTTGACAGTTTTGCCCTCGAAGGTTATACGGTAGGTGCGCTGGGGTATCTCATCAAACCTATCTCGTTCTTTTCGTTTACTCAGATGCTCGACAGAATTATGACTTTTACCGAACGTCATACGCCACACTTGGTATGTATTAAAGAAGGAAACTCGAGCACTTTATAGATGAGCGAAAAATCCTCTACGTAGAAACACAACGAAAGAAAACCCTGATTCATACCGAAACCGGTGATTTTGACTGCTCAGAACCCATGAAAGCAGTCGAAGCAAAACTCGATGCCACGTCGTTTTACCGGGTCCATAGCGCGTTTCTTGTTAACTTTGCCTATGCTGAGTCGGTTTTGCCTGACCGCCTGGTAATCCGGGGCAACGAGATTCCCATAAGCAAACACCGCAAATCGCTCTTTTTAGCGGCGCTTTCCGAGTATGTCGCTTCGTCACGTTAGCAGGTAATATGATATGATTAGTGACCATTTACTTGGCGCGGAACACATAACCTGGTGGATTTTTGGAGCACTTCAGGTTGCACTCTTTATAGCTTTTACCCGTAATGCAAAAGGCAGGAGCTCTTCTTTACTCAAAACAGTGGTTTGTATAGCCGGCTTTTATGCCGCATGGCGCACCATCGAATATATCCATCTCGATTTTATTTATGACTTCACTCTGAAATTGCTTCTCGGCACTATTATGCTGCTCATTTGGAAGCGTCTCCATGTAGTAGAAAGCTTGTATTACTCAAGCATATTTTTGCTCTGCATCGAAATCGGAAAAATCATTAGTGTTGATATCTGTATGCAACCGTTATACAACGTACTTTCGACATTGCCGGAGCTGCTTATTACCGGTCTTTGGATTGTTATTGTTATTGCGGTTGCCGGACTTTTGCTCTGGCTTGTCTCGCGCTGGACATTTGTGCCCGGCATAGAGAAGCTTTCTCTCAAACAATACCTTCTCGTATTAATGCCGCTCATTCCCTATATTGTAATTCGCAGCAGTACGTATGCTTACAACAATGATGATCATGCTTTGTATATACGTCTTGTCGCCCTTATGCTAATACTCTCTTTTTGGACCATTATTATGGTTGTTATGAATGCCAAGAGTCTCGCAGACCAACTCACTAAAATCGAGCTGGTCGAGATGGAGTCTATATTGAAAGAGCGCAATAAACAATACGAGGCCGAGAAGACCGCGCTTGATGCGGCATACCGCCAGTACCATGATCTTAAACACTATGTCTCGGCACTGGAAGCCATTCGTGATACCGGACAGCCAAGCGAAGAAATGACCCGCAATCTTGACCAGCTCATTTCTGAGTTTCGTACCAGTATCGAACCAACCGCGCTTAGTGTTAAAACGGGAAATATCTATCTCGACATTGTTCTCACCCATAAAAAGCGTGAATGTACACAAAAAGGGTTGCGAATTGCCATGTATGCAGATGGGAGCCGTCTTGGTTTTATGAGTGGTTTTGATATCGCTTCGGTATTTGGGAATATTCTCGACAATGCTATTGAAGCTGCACAGCAGGTAGAAAGCAAGGATGTTCGTGATATTGAGCTCTCGGTCATTTACCAAAATGACCTCGCATTCATTCGCTGCAGTAATCCGTTTAAAGGTACCATTGATGCAGACAGGGATATGCCAAAAACCACAAAGCCTGACTCAGGCCATGGCTACGGTCTTCCTAATATTACCCGCATAATCCAACGCTATGGCGGCGAATGCTCCTGGCATACAAGCGATAATGTTTTTACTCTGACTGCTTGTATACCAATTCCGGTAGACTAACACAGCTAACACAGGGTAACACAGGGGACAGTTAGCTGTGTTACTACAATAACAATGACAGTTTGCGCTTTACGGGGGTTAATTGGTTGAGATTTTTGGTATCTTACCAAGCGAATACGAGGTATTATGAACTCACGTACCCTGCGTGCGGTTTCGATTCCGTTTGTTTTTGACATAATAATATCCAAAAACAAGATATCGGTTTCGGGAGGCATATTCGCCAGATACTCAGAGCCATCAGCAAACACCCGGCATTCATAGAGAGCGGCAGGCGATGTTTCGTTCTGTGTTTGTGAAAAATAGCGTTCCAAATATCCGGTTAAAACACTGCTGTGTTCCCGGTCATCATCAACGACGCTAATATGGAGCATTCCTAACACGCCCTCCTCTCTGATGCACCATGATACTCACAAAAAAGAGTATTTCAATACTACAATAGTATAAAAATCATGAGAGCTGTGTCTGTCCCGTGTTATAGATCCGTATGAACAGTAACTATTTATTTATAATGCAGTGGAATGTTCCCTAATTTCGCTTGACAATTAGGGAACATATTATGATAATAAAACAAGTAATGTTCCCTAATTGAGGATGCTATTATGTCTGTATTCGATGAGATTCAGTCCGCCCTTCGTGAAAGAGCTGATCTGCATGCGAGGCTTTCTCTTATCCCGTATGAAGGAACGACGGAGATCAAGGAGGTCAATGGCAAGAAATACCTTTATACAAGAAAACGAGTTGGGAGCAGAGTAACATCCACCTATGTCGGGGTATATTCGGATGAGCTCTACGAGCTGCTTCTCCGGAACACCCGGGAAGCGCGGGAACTCAAAAAACAACTCCGAAAACTGGATAAAGCGCTTGCTGAACTGGGATATCAGGAAGGCGAGGTTTCTCCCCGTGTGATTCAGAATCTGGACTTTGCCAGAGCCAATATGAAAGTGAACATCTATGATCAGGCTGTTTTAGAGGGCGTTGCCACGTCGTTCCCGCAAACAGAAGAGATTATAGAAAACGGGAAAGTAAACGGCATGACAGCGTCTGACGTTCAGAAGATCCTGAATCTAAAGCACGCTTGGGAATTCATACTGGATCCGGGCGTAATACAGGCAAAGAGCGATTACTACGTCCTCTGTCATATTGCCCGATTGGTCAATGAAGGCTTTTTTGCTGACGGAGGCCGTATCCGCGGGGTTCCGGTTACGATAGGCGGCTCATCATATATTCCTCGCCTTCCGATAGAATTTGAGGTCAGAGAAAAGATAGAGGATATTCTGCAGTCAGATATGGAAGATATCGATAAAGCAATCTGCTTGTGCCTTTATACCATGAAAACTCAGGTGTTTATCGATGGAAACAAACGCGCAGCTGTGATCTATGCGAATCATTTTCTGATCGCCCATGGGCACGGGCTTCTGGTCATTCCGGAAGCGCATGTTTCTGAGTTTAAGAAACTACTTGTAGCCTACTATGAAGGAGAAGCTGACGGAATTATTACAGCATTTCTAAAAGAGAATTGCTGGAAGAATTTTTAGCAAAAACTTGCCGAGAAACCCGCGTGGGTTTCTCGGCATCAAATGATGAGTTGTATTTATATACCGGCGTAGCCGGTTATTTTTTATTTACCCCAGCTGCCTGATGTTTCCTGGGCATATTGGGATTTTTCTATGGGGAAGGTTCGCAAGGCGCGGCCACCTGACATGGCGTAGCTTGCACGCAGGGTGCTCATAGTGAGCGAACCTCCTATGCAGTGAAGATAGCACTGGGCACAGCTTTGGCAATTCTCGGGAAATGCCATGACAGACTTGTTGGCATTTTCATCAAAGTAAAAGACATCCATGGGGCAAATGTTAACGCAATTTTGGCATCCTACACATTTGTTAAGATCAAGACGTGCAACGCTCATCGCAGAGTTTCCTCTCTTTTGTGGGCCGGGTTTATTATCCCGGGCTGACGTGATATGACAGTAATCTTGGCTTGGGTTATGCGAAATTAGTCCTTATGTGCATATGAACCTGTGGCTTCTACAGCCTCAGCTGTAAGGCCAAGGGCTTCTTCCTCACCGGGGAAACGTCCCGGATAACGTGTAGCGTAGTCGGCGGTAAGATCGCCTTTCCACTCCTCGGGAATTTCTATCCTGCTTACCGTCATATGTCCATCATCACTCTTTGAAAGGCCTATATGGCACAGGAAATTGGCATCGTCACGGTAGGGGAACTCTTCGCGGTAGTGGGTGCCACGGCTTTCTTCGCGGGCAAGAGCAGCGCGAAGTTTCATTTCTGCTGAGGTGACCTTGTGCTGTGCTTCTATACAGATGCGCAGGTCATGACCGCTATAACCCATCATCTTGGGACATACTTTGTCGCGGAGATACTCTACCTGAGTTAGCGCGGCATAAAGGTTAACGGCGTTCTTGGTGAGTTGAACTTCGGGCGGGGTCATAATAGCGCACAAGCGGTCTACTACGTAATTGGGATCCCAGCCCTTAGTAATTGTACGAGGTGCAAATATAGCATCAGTAGCAGCGACTACCTGATCCTCGGGAAGTTCTGCGAGCTCGACACTGTCTGCATAAGCCGCAGCCGCCGCACCTGCGAGGTCGCCCTGAACCGAGCAGTTGGTTGATGTCGAACCCACAAAACCGTACACAACTCCCTCGGCCATATCGCCAAACTCACCGTCACCGGCTACGTAAAGGCCGGTGATGGGTGTTGCACCATTGCGCTCATCCCAACCGCAATACACGCCCGAGGCCATGTGGAGCGGCATACCGGGACATGCACCATAGGAATCGGCTGTACGGTTTTTGCCCTGGTCACCCCAGGAGAGACAATATGCACAACGAGGATCATCGGGGTTTGCGGAGCCGTTGGTGGTACGGTTTGAGACTCCTGATCCATCATTTGCCGCAAGACCGTAGAGTCCCTGCTTTACACGATTAGCCGACATAAAGCTGTGTTTACCTGCCGCATACTGGGCGACTTCGTCATCGCTGACAGGAGCGGTGTTATAGGTGTCATATGGCGTATACGGCTCAACATAATCCCAGGTATTGCTAAAGTAGTAATCACCCGGAGCGAACGAGTTAGTTTGATGGAAATCGTCAAACTCCATGCCTACTATGGTAAGACCAAGATCATAGGCCATACAGGCACCGTCAAATGTGTCTCCGCCTACAACAAAACCGCCCGGTTTATATGAGCCGCTGCCGGCGCACAAAATAACTGCCTTAGCCGCTACCGTTACAGCGGTTCCGCTCTTAACGTGAAGTGCGACAATACCGCAAGCACGACCATCATCTGCAACAAGGACATTGACCGCCATGGTGTGGGGCAGAACGGTAACGCCTTCGGCACTCAAAACCTGCATCCACTTATGATGGCGTTCATTTGCAAGATTTGCCTGGAAATACTCTTTGTCCTGCGAAAATTCGGTAATCCCTGAGGCCGGAGCGTACATATAACCGCCGGTCAGACCAAATTCAAAATTTTCTTCATATGCCTGTTTAGAGTTTTCAAGGGTGTGACGGAACCCCTCGATGTTGCATAAATACTCACCGGTGTACTGAAGCACTTTGAGGTTTGCATCCATATTATCGCCGAGTTCTGCATCGAAGTAGGTGCATCCCTGCGAGAAGGGTGCCATGCCCGAGTATCCGGGGCGGCCTTTGTCAACTACAATGACGTTTTGCCCGGCACGAGCGGCAGTAACGGCTGCATGAAGTCCTGCCCATCCGCAACCCACCACAACAACGTCTGCTTCATACTCGGTTTGGTCAGGAGCAGCGGTATCACCGGGGAAAGCAAACTCGGTTACTATAGGATCTGTGCCTTCGCCTAATTGTTCAATATTTGCAGCACCTACCTGGGCTTCTTCTGCAAAAGCAGCTGTACTCAAAGAACCCGCAGCTATAGCTGTGGCACTGCCTGCAGCAAACTTCTTAAGAAAATCCCTACGATTCAGTTCCATGTTTCACCTCTCCATGTGTATGCGCGATACTGAATGGCGCGCATTGTGTCGGACGTTTCTTTATGGCCAACTTGCATAGCCATCACTGCGGTTGCTCGTATGCGCAACCTGTTGGTGGCAAGTATTGGTGAGAGGTATGTTTTTGTAATCCTAAGAAACCCGCAAATTTGTCTTTTGGGTATCCTAAGAAACTTATGATATTATAATTATGCCAGTTAGAGTATGCCAAAGGGGATGGAGGCAATGTCATTAAGTTAACAAGTAAAGATTGCAGATGTCCCAAAGTAAAGGATCAGGACTCTTTTAGAGGTGCGAATGTCCCAAAGTAAAGGATCAGGACTCTTTTAGAGGTGCGAATGTCCCAAAGTAAAGGATCAGGACTCTATCTTTTTCACACCGAGAAACCCGCGTTTATATGATAAGCTTTCTACCTGGTATTATAGAAAAGTACACATGGGCTTCTCGGTATCCAAGCGTCCTGATCCCATACTTTGGGACATTCGGAGAGTCCTGATCCTTTACTTTAGGACATTCGCACCTCTAAAAGAGTCCTGATCCTTTACTTTGGGACATCTGCAATCTTTACTTGTTAACTTAATGACATTGGGCCTGAGGTTTTTGACACAATCCTTAGCGTGTACTCTCGATTTTCTCAAGAAGTTCTTGTTTGGAAGAAACACCAAACTTGCGATATATATGGGTTGTGTGGGTCACGACAGTTGATTCGCTCACAAAGAGTTTTTGGGCTATACGTTTTGCGCTGTATCCGTGAACAATCAGATCCAATACCTCGCCCTCTCGTGCGGAGAGGCCCATGGTTGCTGCTATTTCCTGAAGCTTTGAGGTGTCTTGCCCGCCGGCAGCATCAGTAGTTTGAGCGGCCCTTTCTATCTCACTTAACAGCTGTTCTCTTTCGAGCAGCGCCTGGTCCTTCTCGGCTTGTGCAGCTTGAATGGCTTGTTCTGCTTGGAGTGCGTTTGATTTTGCGAGGTTTTGTGCTTCCCGAAGGCTTGCAAGTACAAGTCCTACAGCTATGGCAAATAGCATAATTCCTGCTATGGGTACTACTACTTGAGGTGCGGTAAGGGAAGCGATAAGAGTTTGATCTTCAACATGTGAAACCGCGATGGTTACCAAACGCATAACCGGGATGCATACCACCAAAACGGTAAAAAAGCTAAAACCGGCCAAAACAGACGCCCGACGTTCTGATATGGCACACGCAATGGCAATAAATATATAAAAGCGCAGGCAACTGCCAGTGCCCACCAGGATTCGCTCTGTAATGAGCGAGGTTCCCGCGGGGAACAGCACGGTTAACAGAAGTGCTGCCATAAACAAAACCAGGAGCGCAGCAAGAATCCATACGAGGATAGGGATCAACGTGGGGATGTTTGCTCGGTCATGCATCTTGGAGACCACTACGGCACAAATGAGCCAGAATAGACAGCAGATTGCAAGCGAAATCCAAACATGAGCATTTGGCCAGTTTTCATAGCGTAAAAACAAGAGGTTCGAGAAAACAAGCTCAAAGTAAATCAATAGCAAAGCAGGAACAATGAATTTCCAAGGTAATTGACGAAATGATATTCTCAGAGAGGGATGATCTTTTAAATCCTGCCTAAAAACTCTTCCATAGGCAAGATGCCAGCATATACCTGACCCGAGTGGACAAATAAGCAAAAAGTACACGGTCAGCTCTCCCGGAAGCAGCCAGATAAAAAGCTGCAGGCCAAAGCTTAACGCACACGATGCCGCGTAAATCGTTATTACCTGCCCGGGTGTAAAATCGTATGCCGAAGAACCCCAGGCATAGGTGTGAACTACTACGAATAACGCGCTCAGTGCAAGTCCCAGGACTACTAGTGGTGTAACCAATATCTGTAAGACTTGGGACCAAATAATAAGTGCGTGTCCGGCCAGTCCAAGAATACCCACTGCCAGAACCACAGTGCTTCCGTGTGCAAACAGTGGTTCGAGACGCTTGCGAAACAAAAGGCACACTGCAACAACACTCAGGCAAAGGCATCCAAAAACAATTCCCACAACCGAGAAATTCAAAGCAGCATCAGAAAGCGAGAGCATGTGTCTAAAACGGCTGGTAACAAATGTTCCGAGGCACGGCCATAAAAAGGCCATTCCAACAATTACCAGCAAACAATTGACGGGCGGCTTGGTAACAGGTGGTACAGCTTCCTCACCGGAGAAATGAGGCACACGCGCAGTAGATAACACCTCTTCTGTTGACCCCATAGTAGCCATAAACCTAATCCCCTTTACCCCACTACCATTCACCTAACCGTATTATAGCTATTTTGCCAGCCAGATGTTATCCCGGTCAATAAAGACGCTCAAGATACTGTTCTTAAGATCGCCATGCAAGTTATGACGGATACTAGCATGATCAATATTCGCAATATTTCAAATTCCTGGGCTTTTGCGGAGAAAGCCTTCAAATATTGATTTATCTCATGCTAGTACCCGTCATAACTTGCATTCATACGTGTTGGCAAGACAAGAGATTGTCCGAATAATACTTCTCATACGCCTTCTGTTTGCCTGATTCATAGTCGCTGGGCATATCTTGTTTTAGCAGTCCTCATAAAGTTAGATTATTCTAATATATGGAAAATAGTTAAAGATGTCTAATAATCTGAGATTCTCGGCTGTTAGAGTATGGACAAAAAAGTTACCTAAGTCTAATATGTCATAAGTAAGAGTATTATAACTATTGAGTCTGAGTTTTTAGGAGAGATTATGACTCTGAATGACATTGCGATTGGAAGCAGCTGTACGGTTGAGAAGCTCAATGATGACGGAGAGATTCGTCGTCGTATTATGGACATGGGTATTACCAAAGGCGCTGAGATTTGCGTGCAAAAAGTAGCCCCTCTCGGCGATCCTATTGATATTACCGTTCGTGGTTATCATCTTTCTCTGCGCAGAAGCGATGCTCAGAATATTGAAGTAATACCTGCATAAACAACCGCGTACACAGTAACGATATTTGCATATGGAGACCTTGGGATACCTTATGTCTCCCAAGGTCTGTATGGTTTGTTGTCTTATTTTGAACGAACGGAGGATGATATTCTATGGCGGTAACCATAGCCTTGGTTGGAAACCCCAACTCAGGCAAAACTACGCTGTTCAACCAGCTTACCGGCAACCGGCAGTACGTGGGTAACTGGCCGGGAGTCACTGTTGAACGCAAAACGGGTACGCTTAAAAACGACCATGATGTTGAGGTTGTTGACCTGCCGGGTATTTATTCGCTCACGCCTTATTCAAATGAAGAAGTGGTGGCTCGCGACTATTTGATCAGCCGTGAGGCAAACGTTATTCTGGACATTGTGGACGCCTCAAACCTTGAGCGTAACCTGTATCTGACCACCCAGCTCATGGAGTTTGGTATTCCGGTTGTTGTTGCCCTGAACCAAATGGACATTGTGCACAAGCGCGGGTATCAAATTGATTCCAAAGAGCTTTCAGAGCGCCTGGGCCTCCCGGTTGTTGAAATCTCAGCGCTCCAGGGCGACGGAATTGATGAGCTTATATCTGCAGCTAAGAAGGCTGCAGCTTCTGGTCAAGCTCCCAAGCCCGCGCCTTTCTCGGATGATCTTGAAGCCTTGATCGCACATCTCGAGAATGACCTTCCTGCTTCTGTTGACCCACGCCTCAAGCGTTTTTATGCAATTAAATATCTTGAGCGTGATGAGAAGGTCATTAAAGAGCTCGGCAAGATAAGTGACCTTGAGAACCATGTACATGCGGTAGAGGCCCGCTTTGGTGACAAGGCAGATGCCGTTGTTGCAAACGCGCGCTATGAGTACATCACCGGTTTTATTAACAAGGTACAAAAGCGCAAGAATTCTGCGCTTTCGACTACCGAGAAAATTGATCGCGTGGTATTGAACCGTATTTTGGCTCTGCCAATATTTGTGCTGGTTATCATCGCGATCTATTGGATTTCAATTTCGACCGTAGGTAAGTATGCTACTGATTGTGTAAATGATGGTGTATTTGGAGACGGGTGGTTCCTTGATCCGGTGGCCATTGTGAATCCTGATGCAGGCGCTCAAGCTGCTTATGATGCTGATGTCGACCCGTATAACGTGGCTCAGCAGGCAATTGCGGCTTATCTTGAGGCAGCAGAAGAAGCCGGTATTGATACCACAGCCATAGCCGCAAATTTCCTTGCCGAGCCTGGTGAAGAAGTTCTCGAAGCAATGGGCGGGGACTTTGAAGCAGATCCTGAATCTGAAGAAGCTCAGGCTGCACTCGACGCATTTAAAGCCGCGGCAGCAAAGTCCGGCGTAATTGGCGAGTTTATGGCAGTTGATGCAGATACAACTGTCGAAACGGACTATTTTGTCTATTATGGTGCAGAGAGTGAAGCCGCCGCTCAGGAACTTGCCGATGCCCGCAATGCCGAGATCGAAAGCGAAGGCCGCGCTGAAGCCGCAGAAGCTGTGATTTATTGCTTTGACGGCGAGGTAGAGGCAGAGAATGACGAAGGTGAGACCGAGACCGTCACCCAGGGCATTCAAGTTGCTGCTCCCGGTGAGCCTTCTGAGTACGGAATTTGGGTGCCCGGCATTCCGGTAATCATTGGTTCCGCTCTTAAGTCCATTGGCTGCGTGGACTGGCTTTATGACCTTATCATGGACGGTATTATTGCCGGCGTTGGCGCAGTTCTCGGCTTTGTACCGCAGATCATGATCCTCTTCTTCCTGCTTGCCATCTTGGAGAGCTGCGGTTATATGGCTCGTGTTACCTTTATCCTCGACCGTATCTTCCGTCGCTTTGGTCTCTCGGGTAAGACATTTATTCCTATGATTGTAGGCACGGGTTGCGGCGTGCCCGGAATTATGGCATCACGTACCATTGAGAGTGAGTCGTCCCGTCACCTCACGGTTATGACAACCACCTTCATGCCCTGCTCGGCCAAGCTTCCCATCATTGCTCTAATTTCTACCGCGGTATTCGGTGGCGTTTGGTGGGTAGGACCTCTTGCTTACTTTATGGGTATTGCTTCGATTGTTATCTCGGGTATAATACTCAAGAAGACCAAGCCTTTCTTGGGCGAAACCACTCCGTATATTATGGAGCTTCCCGAGTACAGGCTTCCACGCTTTGTTGACTTGCTCCGCAGCATGTGGGAACGTGCATGGGCATTCATCAAGAAGGCCGGTACCATCATTTTGCTCGCAACCATCATTGTCTGGTTCCTCTCCGGTTACGGCATTTACGAGGGCAAGTTCATGTGGGTCGGAGAAGACCTCATGGATCACTCGTTCCTCGCATACTTTGGCAATTCCTTCGCATGGCTCTTTGCTCCGCTTGGCTTTGCGAACTGGCAGGCTGCTTCAAGCGTTATCACCGGCCTTATTGCCAAAGAGAATGTTATTGGTACCATGGCGGTGGTATTTGGCGGCGGCAACTCCGCTTGGCCGCTGGTCTTTATGCAGTCGCTTGGTGTAGCAGCAGGTTCAGCCGCTCTTATCCACGTCGCAGCATTCTCGTTCATGACCTTCCAGCTTTTGTGCGCCCCATGCTTTGCTGCTATTGGCGCAATTAAGCGCGAGATGGGCGGCTTTAACAAGTGGTTCTGGGCTGCGCTTCTCTGGGAATGCGGCTGGGCATATGCCGTTGCACTTATTATTTTCCAAATCGGTAAGCTCGTTATTACCGGCGCCTTTGGATTCTGGACGGTTGTTGCATTTGCTCTTCTTGCTCTTATCCTCTTTGGCCTCTTTAGGCCCGCGCCTAAAGCTCTCGCCGCAAAAACAAAGTAAGTGAGATTATGAACCTTGCAAGTTGGATTGTATTAGGAATTGTACTGGTAATTGTTGGCCTCGCTATTAAGGCTACGTTCTTTGGAAAGAAAAGTGCCCATGGCAGTTGCTGTGATACAGGCGGCAGAATGCCCGCATGCACCGGCTGCCCAAGCTGCTCTGCCTGTGCAGCACGTCTGCAAGCAGCACAAAAGAACAAGAATTAGCGGTTTACAAACATAAGTAATTAAAAACAAGGGGTAAGCATCCGATGCGCTTACCCCTTGTTTCATTTTTGCAAACCTGTCCTTGCCTTTGACATCATGTGATTATTCATTAAATTGTAATTTTAACGCGCTAGTATGCATGCACATGCGTATAGTTGCGCATGTATGTATAAGGAATGAAACGCGCGGCATCATGCCCGCAGATAAGCCCGAAAGGAAGTATGAGCTATGGCATTTTCACAGACAGGTTTGACCCGCAGACAGCTCGTTGGTTTTGCGGCCATGGCAGCCGTTGTTGCGCCTTTTGCACTTGCCGGTTGCACTACCACCGATAATGACAAGAAGGAAGAAAAGAAGGAAGAAACCCCTGCTGATGACGCCAAGGATGAAGCCCCTGCAGATGACAAGGAAGCTGCCGAGTATACCCTGGTTTCTGAAGGCAAACTCACCTTTGCTTCTTCGCCCGACTACCCGCCCTTTGAGAACCTCGCTGAGGACGGCGAGACCTATGTGGGCTTTGAGGTTGACCTGATTCAGGAAATCTGCAAGCGTATGGGCCTTGAGTGCGTCATTAAGCCTCTTCAGTTTGACGCCATTATTCCGGCAATTGTCCAGGGCGGCCAGTATGACGTGGGTGTCTCGGGCTTCTCGGTAACTCCTGACCGTAAGAAAGAGATTGACTTTACCGAGGCATACTATACCGATGATATGGCAGTTATTGTAACCGTCGACAGCGATATTACTGCCGAGAACGTTCGCGAAGAGCTCAACAAGTCTACCCGCACCATTGTTGCTCAAAGCGGTACTACCGGCGAGACCTATGCCAAGGAGAACTTCCCCGAGGCAACCGTTAAGGGTCTTGGCGGCGCAAACGATACCTTCGCAGCTCTTCAGGCAAGCCAGGCAGACGCTATTTGTACCAACAACAGCGTTGCGGCTGACGTTATTAAGTCATATCCCGAGCAGCACATTATTATGCGCGAGGCAACCGGCGAAGACTACGCTATGGTTGTATCTAAGGAGAACCCCGGCCTTACCGCTGCGATCAGCGCTGTTATCAAAGAGATGAAGGAAGACGGTAAGCTTGACGAGCTCCTGGCTGCATGGAATCTCAACGCGTAATTGAAATGTTTTGTCATGATTTGTACTGCCACACTTAGGTAGCAGTAGGGAATGTAGGAGAAGGTCATATGGTGCGAGAGCTCCGTCATATGAATACCGGCAAAAACCGCAGTACATACCGGTTGTATGTTATTGCAGCCGTGCTTTTACTGGCCGTTATATGGGTATTGAGTACGCCGGTTTTTGCGTATGCGCTTAATACCGCACAATGTACGGCGCGTCCTAACGCGAGCGAGGGCAATGATATCCTTGGTGGTACAGTCACCCGCGTCAAGTATGAAGCGCAACTCGGCGAAGAAGAATCGCTTAAGAGTATTTCGATCATCTTCCCCGAGGGAACCACGTTTGGTCTTGATGACACTCGCGTAACGCATTTGAGCGGAGAAGACCTCATGGACCGTACGTTTATCCCGGCATCGGCTACAGCTGAGGGCACAACGCTTCATGTTGAGCTCGATGAGCCGTTAGCGGAGGGGGCGTACTTTAGAATTGAAATATACGACGTAGTATTCCCCACCGAGGGCGGAGTTATGCCGCTTACCGGTACCTATACCTTGTCAAACGGAACCCAGCTCACCATAGATGATATCCCGGCGCTTAATATCAAAGGTATCACGCTTTCCGGACAGATCGCCAGCTATCTTGAGGAACAGCCCTGGGTACAGAAGTGGAACGAGAACAAGTTCCTGCGCCTCTTTTTGAACCCGCCCATTCTCGTTAAGAGCTTCCCTATTGTGGCAAAAGGCTTTTTGATGGCGCTTGCCATTGTTTTGATAGCATTCCCGCTCGCTATACCCTTTGGTTTGATTCTCTCGCTCATGCGCATGTCCAAGTTTGCGGTTTTGAGAGGCATTGCGTCGCTGTACGTCAACATAATTCGTGGTACACCGGTGTTTCTCCAAATCTACATTGCCTTCTTTGGTTTGCCGCTTGCCGGTATTACCATTCCGCCGTTTTTGCTGGGCGTCATTGTGCTTGCCATGAACTCATGCGCTTACCAGTGCGAAATCTTTAGAGGCGGTATTCAGTCAATCAGCAAAGGCCAGTTTGAGGCATCACGCAGCTTAGGCATGAACGGCGCTCAAACCATGATGAGCGTTATTATTCCTCAAACGATTCGCCGCGTAATACCTACCATGACAAGCGAATTCATTTTGCTCTACAAGGATACTTCACTTCTGGCGGCAGTCGGCGTCATGGAAGTTGTTATGTACGCCAAGACCATCGTAGCCTCTACCGGTTCAATTACACCGTACATTGTTGCCGCCTGCTTCTACCTGGTAGTAACGCTCCCGCTCGCCAGGCTCGTAGGTATTCTTGAGCGGAGACTTGCAAACGGCGATACCGGTGCAAGCCGTCCCAAGACAGCAAAGAAGTCAAAAGGTTCCGGAATCGCAGGAATAGGTTCTCAGGAGCAAGGTTTTGCAGCTCTTGAAGATCTCGAAGAAGCCGGGCTTGCAGATGCTATGGACCGTGACAGGTTCCTGCGGCCTGATGCGGTAGATAAAGAAACAATAACACCGGCCCAAATGTCGAGCTTATAGTCGAGAGGAGATATTGATATGGATAACAACACCCAGCATGCTCCTCTCAAGAGCTCTGAAGTTGTGGTAAGCATTAAAAATCTGCACAAAAGCTTTGGCGATCTCGATGTTCTCAAAGGTGTTGACCTTGATGTACACCGCGGCGAGGTTGTGGTTATCCTGGGTCCCAGCGGCTCGGGAAAGTCGACCCTGCTGCGCTGCGTGAACTTGCTCGAGACTCCTACAAGCGGGCAGATTATATTCGAAGGACAAGACATTACAGCTCCAAAAACCAACCTTAACGCTGTTCGCGCAAAGCTTGGTATGGTATTCCAGAGCTTTAACCTGTTTCCTCACCTGACCGCCAAAAAGAACGTCATGCTCGCCCAGCGCAAAGTACTCAAGCGTTCCGCTGCAGAGGCCGAGAAAATCGCGATAGAAGAACTGTCGCGCGTTGGTTTGGCCGACCGCATTGATTATAAGCCCTCGCAGCTCTCGGGTGGACAGCAGCAACGTGTGGCCATTGCCCGTGCTTTGGCCATGAACCCGCATGTTATGTTGTTTGACGAGGCAACAAGCGCACTTGACCCCGAGCTTGTGCGCGATGTTTTGAATGTAATGAAGGACCTTGCCCGCGGCGGTATGACCATGATGGTAGTAACCCACGAAATGGGCTTTGCCCGCGATGTTGCTGACCGCGTTGTCTTTATGGACGGCGGGGTCATTGTAGAGCAGGGTACCCCCGAGGAAGTCTTTGACCATCCGCAATCAGATCGCACCAAGGACTTCTTGGGTCACATTAAGTAAAGAAGACAGTGCACAGGGGACAGTTCTAGGTAAGTGCACATAGAACTGTCCCCTGTGCACTTACCTAGAACTGTCCCTTTTTCTTGTCTCCCTGCACAGAAATCTCCCTTTCGTGACAACTCAAATGCATTTGAGTTGTCTGTTTGCACCCTTTTGCTCGTAAGGCCGAGAAGTGCCGCGCTTCTGACCTGCGAGTTCTTCTCGGCGACCTTTTCTTGTATTTACAAATAGGCTACTTAAATGCGTTTGAGTAGCTATAAAATAAAGATTTCCGTGCACAGAGGCCGTGAGGACAGTCTTTTATTCTCATATAATACACTCAGACCGGATTATTGGCCGAGTTTGGCGGCGAGCGCTTGATGCAAACCTGAACGGTGTTCAGGTCGCACAAGGTAATAGAGATATGACTCGAGGGTGAGCTCGCTTGTAACACCGCGTCCTACAATCTTATAGTTCTCGATACCGTATGTACAGTTGAGATCTCTGATATCGCTGTTGCTCAAGAGTGTGGGCGACGTTTGAGTGCGTGTGGTAAAACCGGGTCCTTCATGTTTGCAGTCGCGGAAGGGTGTTACTTGGTTCAAAAGCTGATTGCGGGAATTGTGTTCATAATGCCGCTGGCGGTGAGGGCAGCCCGGATTGCAGAGCTCATTAGGCATGACCTCAAGACGCGCAGGATCTGTTACTGCACTAAGAAATGCTTTGTCCTTATTGTGGTTATAATCCAAAACAACCATATCGTAGCGCTCAAGCATGCGGTTGAGGCTCGCTACATCTGGGAGCTGCCGCGTTGTGGAGAGCGTTGTTTTAAATCCGTAACGGGCTTTGATATAGTCAGCAAGCTCATCCAAATAAACAATAACTTCCACATCGCGGCCGTTTGCTGCATCAAGAATCATATTAAAATACTCGTCGGAGAATTGGCTTGGTTCTACAAGCATGTTCGTGAACGTAAGGCGTGCGGTGAGTCCGGCATCCTCAAGAGCATCAAAAGTTGCAACCATTTGCTCGTAGGTATAGGGGTCGCGAACAAACGTGCGCCCGCCGTTCATAATGCAGCTTGGGAAGCATCCATAGAGACTGCTCACTGTGATGTCATCAAAAAAGAATTGAGGACATGAACGCATAAGCTGCACAAACATGAGATTGTATTGCAGGCCAACGGTAAAATCAGGCAACGAGTAGCGAATCATATATTAAGCATCCTTGCAATTACGGACCAGCCAGTCACCGGCCTTAATGCGCTTGGTGACTTCGCAAAGCTGGGGGAGCTGTCCTGTTTGAAGCATACCCTGGATAGCCTCAGCCTCATGTCCGGGAGCAACTTGTCCGGCGGCGCCAAGGATATCGTCTTCTGTGAGTTTAATCTTGAGAGCTTCGGCAAGAGCATCCAGTGCCATACCGCGGTTCAAAGCCGAAATCGCATTCATGGTCATTTGCTGCTTGAAATCATTTAAATTAAAACCGGGTGATGCAATATATGCGTCCCAGTCGACGCCGTTTGATACCAAGTTTGATGCATACGAGTTTGCCATGTTGTCGCGCAGGAGTTCGATGTGTTTATACGGAACTTCTTCGGTGAGCCGTTTGACCATTTCGTCCAGGCAGAGATTAACTACTTCTTCATGCCACTGGGATTCGTTTTCTGCAGAAATAAGATCGCGCATTTGCGAGCGGAGCTTCTCGACACTTTCTGATTTGTCGCTACTAACCATGTCCCAGGGCACGTTGCCACCAATCATTTGGTTCATGCGCTCGTTAATTGCCTGGTTGGTAATCTCCGGTTTGGCAGGCTTTTTAATTGCAGGAGCTTTTGTGCTGGTAAGACCGGAGCGGGGGCGAAGCGTCATTTGGGCTTGGAAGATATAATCCTCACCGAGTTTGATGGGTTTGCTTGGCAGTATCTCAGGCGATAAGAACGCAAAAACTCCGGTGCGCATCATTGCTGTTGAGAGAAATGCGAGGCGAACCATATTCTCGGTATGCTCCTCAAACGCTTTGTCGCCGAGTTTTTTGCGCGCAGCATCAATTGATGCGGGATCTTTGGCATTAAAACCAAGATTGCGTACGATGGCAAGCTTTGCGTTTTCGATGGTGGGTTCAAGCTCACTTGCGGGAACCGTAATGGTAAATGTTGCAATAAAATTCGAGCGTGTATCTACCGTGACACCTACTGAGTTTTCTTTTGGCGGATACTCCAGGTGCACAATATCTCCTGCAAAAGGTACGGGATGTTCAAGCTCTTGCGTAAGGTAAGTGTGTAAGATTTTTGCTGCATTCATCATAAGATTCCCTCTCAAAAGTCAAGCTCGGTTATTACTCACCATTATACACACCTTGCATGAGCCTGACGGTTATGCTTGGCGAAATTGTGCAAATGCGTTCTCTGTCTACAAGTTTAATGCGATTGCTGTCGAGCTTGAGCGTCTCAGCTTCTATAAGTGTACACTCCGAGAAGGTTGTGCAGATAACGTTTGTTTTTGCACTGCTTACGGTAGCAATCATACGCTCAAGCAGCTGCTCATGCTTTTTTGCCCGCGCATCGAGAGTAAGCAGGGTCAAATCAAAATATGCGCTCTCCGGCACAAGACCGTTGACCATGCCGCTCATGATAACGGTTTGAGGCGCCAGGCCGTTTACGCGTTCCCAGCTGCCAATCTTAACACCGCACCTGTCAAAAGGAGGACGCATGAGCTTTTGATAAATATGCGTACACAATAAAGAAGCGTCAGCATGCGGCTTGGTATCGCTAAAGAGAGTCTTTAAGGCATGTGGCAACTCTTCCAATCCGGTTGCCGCCATACAAGCTGCTTTGATGAGATCTTCTCCCGCCAGCCCGCGCGCCTGTTCAATAAAAGCACAGCCTGCAAGATATTTCTCCGCAATCAACGCAAGACCCTTTGGCAGGCTATTGTCATGATGCCGAGAAACCAGCGCATCGAGTTCTGCAACAAGTCCCGTACCGCTTGCTTTGACATTCTCAAAAAGCGTCGCAAAACCTCCCGAGCAGGTTAGATAATCGCCAAACCCGCACCATGCACGCCATGCCATACAATCCTGGGGATTTTGGGCGAGCATAAGGGCAGTTACCACGCGGGCAGCGGCGCTTTTGGCAGCATCACGAACATCACAGGTAAGGACCTGCCGTTCCTCAATGGAGGTGTACGGTATCTCTGCCTGGGCGAATACGGCAGACACGCGCCGCGTCCAGGCATCATTGGGCGTTGCCACAAAGATTTGTTCCGGTTGGTCACCGTTTGACAGATGTTCCTGAACCGCATTAACAACGCATGACATCTCATGATCGAGCCTGTTGGCGTTTATAACGGCAAAAGAACCCTCTGTGCCTGGCAAGAACTCGCAGGTATTGGTATGAGGAGCCTCTTTACGTGCGGCAAAGAGATTATTGAGAATGTCCAAAACAGCGCCGCTCATTAACGGAGCATCAAGGTTTATGCAGGTATGCTGCGGGTTATCGCGCATAAGCTCTTGCAGGCCGTCTGCATAGGCATATGGTCCGTCACCCAAAAGAGCAGCGTCGGTATTCCACTCGACAACAAGGTTTTCTTTGGCAAGATTGCAGGCAAGAATTTGTGCGGCTCTTCCCATGGAGCGTGCGCCCAAAACAAAGACATGGTTAAAGGCGGCCTGCTCGAGAGCACTGGCAGAAGCCCGGAGATATCTCATGCAAACAGCTTCGACTTCAGACGGATGGAGCGCTTCAAGAAGCGCAAGGTGCTCCTTTAAAAAGGTCTCCATTGACCTTTCTTCACCCGTAATAAGCCAGCCGTCTTCTTCTTCGCGCATTTCGCTCCAGCCGCGCTCTAAAAACTTGAGCATCTCTTTGATGCGGCGGCCCTGCTTGCCAAACACTTTAATGTCTTCATTCAAAAACGAAAGCTCAAAATCGTAGAGCACCCTGGCGCGACGATGTGTAATATCAAAAGCCTCGGCACTGTTTAAAAGCTCAAGAGCAAGGTCGCGCGGAGTGGCTATGGTGATCTCAGCGAAGAAGGGATTCTGCTGCGACGCCAGCCGGTTGCGCAAGTCTGTTGCTATGGTTGAACTTGCTGTGAGAACGAGCACATCTTGAGGGCAGGCGTCGGTGTCTTTGACCATGCGTTCAACATGGCTTATAAGTCCCTGTACGGCGTCTTGCCCCGCGCATGAGGTGAGAATTGTCACCTGCGCATTTGAAGAATAATCAAACGTTTTCATATAATAACCCCGTATACATCATATGCGAAAGCCCTGATAGGAGGAGTAACCCTCCCCATGTGCCCAATTTGCCGGGTCACCCCTCCTGTCAAGGCTTTCGCATATTTCAAGAATACTTAGAATTCCTGTTGTATGTTTATGCTTCTTCCGGTCCCAGAATATTGTTCAGTGTTTCGAGATCGCTGCCCAAAAGGCCATCGAGCAGGCTGGCGAGGGATTTGTAAAAGTCTGTGCGGGCGTATTTGCGCATATCGGCAGTAAGCATTCCGGTCCACGCATAAAGATGATCAGCCAAAAAGCCGCGCTGAGTACGCAGTAAGCGTGTAACGGCCTCCTCGTTCTCCTCACGGCACAAATCTGCGGTGCGGGTTGCGAGCGCTGCCATAAATTCGAGCTCGGCTGCTACATGATCCTCGGCCTCCTGCCAGCTCAGGGCCTTTTCTATTCCCTGGCTGCGGTAAATGGCAAGCACCTCATCGCGCGCTTCTTGCATCATAAGCCTTTTGGGACTTGTGTAAACACTTTCGTACGGGTATGCTGCCGAGAATGCATCAATTCCGCTGCCAATAAAGGTGTGTACATAGTCAACTGCAAGTTCCTGGAGTGTACCGTCCCAGATATTTGAGAGATAACCTGCCAACAGACGATTACCTTCATCAGTATCGCTATTGCCGGTATTCATGGGGAACTTCATATTATGCATGTGATCGAGAAGTTCAGGATCAACCTCTTTTGCAAAAAGCCTTGATAAAAATGCATAGGAGCTTGCACGGCGGTCGTTAATTTCTGCAAACTCAGCAAGTGTGAGCTGGGACTGATCATTGTTAAGAGCGTTTGACATGGGAACCTCCATGGGGTGAGGGCGCTGTTTTACAGACGCGATGACAGATAAAAGTAATGCAGATAACAGGTAAAAGAGCCGGCTTTTTAAGCCATGACACCTTCGAGTTCAAGAGCTTCAATACCTTGCATACCAAGCTCGGTTGTGGTCCACGTGGTGTTCCAGGTAAGAGCGTCGCATTCGTGAAGGATGTTAAAGAAGTACGCTGCCCAGCGGCGGGGTGATTGCAAAAGCTCGTCTTTGTCTACCAAATCACCAAGTTGTTTTGCGGTTTTACCGCCGTCCTCGGCGCAAGCCAAAAGGATACGCAAAAAGATGGGCTTGTACTCCGGCTCCTTCTCGAGCGCTGCGAACAAGCGCTCTTTGGGCTTATCATCATCAAGAACAGCCTGGCCAACGGGGGTGGTGCAGTATTGTACACTCTTTTTCCCGGCGGGCTTCAGGTACTCGATGCCGTCTTCTACCACCACTTCTGGCGCACGGTCTTCTGATTCGATCTTTTGAAGAGCACCGGCTCTCACAAGAAGATTGCAAAGGGCTTCTCCGTCATATACCGAGCGATGAGCAGCCTGCATGGCGTTGCCTGCTTTATGAACATCTGCGGCATCAACAGGCTCCGTACAAAGTGCGAGGATTTTCATGAGTTCGCGGCGGCGAGGCTTCATACGGTCAAAAAGCTCAGCGGTGCGCACGTGGGCCGGGCGTGTGTCTTCTGTAACCTGAGGAGTGTGATCTTCAGAAGCATCGCCAATGTAGGGTATGAAATCTTCGTTTTCTTCGATTGCCCGGTCAGAGTCTTCTTTTGTGAGGCCGCCGCCAAACTCATTGGATGTTTCTTCTACATCATTGTCAGAGATGAGATCGTTGGCAATGTCAATGGCGTTTGGATCAATGGTGCTGATGGTCATAGGTATCTCTCCTTATATTGGTTGTACTGGTTTGCTGCATACCTGACAAAAGGACGCACCTTTTGTCAGGCGTTATGCCTGGCTCACATATTTGGAGTCGGTGAGGAGGTTGCGCATTTTGCGGATGATAGTGTCGGGTTTCCCGGGTTCTACTTCGCGCGGGCGCATGGTGAATGTAACACAGGAATTGTCATAGAGATCAGCCGCCTCAACGCCATCCAAAAGAGTGATGGCATGTTTGGGGCATATATCACGGCATGTTCCGCATGCTACGCATTTGCCGGGTGTATGTTTGATGCCAAATGTGGCCGAGGTGCGGTCATCAAATTTGGCAAGTGCACCCGTGGGGCAAAAGACTGCGCATAAACGGCATGAACCACATACATTGGTATCTATTGATACCGTTGCCCACAGGCGGCTCGATACAGGTTCGCTGGGTATGGGACCCAGGTCTTTGAGGGTGCTCAGAAGCTGCCCGCGCCTGCTTGGTACATATTGGGGAAGCACGCCGTTTTTACCGGTTTTCATAAGATGAGGCTGCTCGGGATTCTCGGCAGGAGCGCTTTCTATACGCGCGTTATTCTCGGTATAAGAAAGATCGCTGTCCGGGAGTGCAACATCCGCTTCAAAAGGCATATTAAGCTTGATTTGCCGGGGGAACGAGTCAATGAATGTTATGGGTAACGGGTTACCCCAGATTTCAAGAATTGAGGCCGCGGAATTGGCAACTGCACATGCCGTATCGCGGCCTGATGCGTGTATGCAGGTATCGCAACCATGTTCAACAAAACAAATGTCGGTTGCTCCGGCCTTTTTAAGGGTGGCGATCAGGCTTTCATCCACTCTGCCTATACAGGTTACACGGCAGACTTTTGACTCGTCAATTTTGCCAAATTGCTTGTCAAGATTGGAAGCGCACGCAAATACTGCCTGGCCGCCGTTGTTATTCATGGCGGTATATGCGCGTTCAAAAAGATCAGAGTCTGTGGGATTAAGTGATTCCAAAGCGCAGGTTGGACAGGCTGTTGCGCAGGTTCCGCACCCAATACAAAGGTTTTCTTTGATCTCAAAGCCATGTTCACCAACGCTTATAGCGCCGGTTGTGCATACATCTGCACAGGCTTCGCACGTGGCATTGCGGTTTTTTACGCGGACGCAACGGTTGCCATAGACACGCACGTTATTGCCTGAGAGCGAGTTGAGCTGCCCAAGCACGGTCTTGGCGCTTGTGTTCATAGGGAACTCCTTTGGGCACACGGGAGCGGCTGGTATTTATGGGGGCAAACACCAACCGTGGCGAAAGTCTCTGGAGAAAGACGGGGAGTAGCATATAGGCTGGAAGGAGGAAGAAGAGAGAAGCCTATTGCAAAAGAGAGAGGGAGCCCGTCTCTCTTCAGGGACTTTCGCCACCTGCACGGATACCATGGGGGGTGTATCCGTGCAGGTACGGACAAATCAGAACAAATAAACCGGGTAAAACAAGGGGTAAGTCAAATGCCTTACCAAGAGTGTTGCAAAAGAACTTATCTGCTGAGCAGCTGTACTGCCTGACCGGAGAAAAGTGCAATACTTACCGTTGCGGCAACAGCAACAAGAACTGCAATTACGCCAAGGGCATTGATGCCGGCTGAGCCTGCACCTTTAATCTTGCGGGCAATCAGGCTTATTACAAGCGGTACCAGTGCTCCCACCACCAAAGCAAGAACCCATAACACCAGTTGATCATTTTGTACTGATGCATTGATACCTTGTGTAGGATGAATCCCAACCATTCCGTAGTCAGACTTGACAATCTGGGTGGCGCGGATTCCCAATGTAGGAGCAATGGTTGCAAAAATGTATGCAAGAATACCGGTTGCGGCAGATGCAATAGTTGAGCCAAGCGCCAAAAGCGGGGCCGGGCAGGATTCGTCATGGCAAAGCGTAAACATGATGCTCATCACAAAGAAGCCTGCTGCTAATGCTGCAGCCACAAGATAAGCGGTCGCGAGCAGTGTCTTGCCTGCATGTAAGCCGGTGGCGGTAAGGTTTGCTGCGATGCCGTATGCCGTAAGCAGGGCCACAATTACACACATGACACCGCACCAACGGGGCATTGAGTTGTCCTCGTCGCGATGTATGGCAACAATGGCAACCACAGCTGCAGCCGCAAAAACAATAAGTACCGCATAACCTTGCGAAATGCCACTGGACAAGTGGGCTAAAACATTAAAGACACGGTCCACTCTGCCCAGTCGGGCGACGGCGGCAGCCATCGCCCCCAGGCAAAGTACCAGCGCTAGAATAGCTGAGTACAAGTGGACCTTACCACCGCGACCTCTCAGAGCCAGGACTCCCTGTGTTCCCAGGGTACCGGCACATGCTACGCCTAACATTACGTACGCAATAAGAGGCCAGGATAGAGTCATGTGTTACTCCTCAGCTTACATTGCCATGGTAGCGCCTTCGACGCCACCCTCGGCTCCGTACCACTTGTGGCCACGAAGGATGTAACGGAAGGAAGGACCGTTGCCAATATCGGGAAGAGTATGTACATCTTCCTCGGTGAAGGGCTCAATAAAGTCCATCATGCGGCGGCGCTCTCCGCCATAGTCACCGTCGGTGTCATACGTACCAACAAAGCTGTCATAGCCTTCATCAAGATCGCCTACCCAACGGGCATTGCCAGAGCACTGGCTTACGCACTGGGGCACGCCGTCATCTTTGATGTTTTGGCTGCAGAACGTGCACTTCTCGGCAACATTGGTGTCAATGTTGATGTAGCGTACACCGTAGGGGCAGGCGTCAAGGCAGGCGCCGCAGCCAATGCACTGCTCGTGGTCAATTTGGACGGTTCCGTCCTCTGTCTTCATGCTGGCGCCTGTGGGGCATACGGCAACGCACGGAGCGTTTTCGCAATGCTGGCAGGTTACCGGCAGGAAGTACATGTACACATCAGGGTAGTCGGCACCTTCGTACTCAGGGTTTGGTCCAACGCGTACAACGCGGTTCCAGAAGTTACCAATCTGAACTTCGTTCAGAGCTTTGCAAGCAACGCTGCAGGACAAACAACCTACGCAGCGGTTGAGGTCAGTAAAGATTGCCTTTTGCATGGCTTACAGCCTCCCTTCATAAGTGGGCAGCCATTCCTTCAATCGTGGGTCACTGGCGTCATGGATAATCTCAACGCCGTTTGAATCGCATGGGCAGGGATTGCCAAACGGAGAGTTCTCAGGCGTTGCCTTGTAAATCTTGACCTGGTATGCACGGAGGTTCGAAGAACCAGAGATGGGGTCTTGTGCGTCCTTGTCAATGAGCTGGTTAACAGCAGAGAGCTGGAAGCCGTGGCCGGCGTCCTGTACCTCAGGATACCACCAGGTGTGCTCGAGGTTAACGGTGTTTTGATCAACACCAAAATAGAGGTCTGCGCACTCGCGAATCTTGCCCCACTCGGTCTCAATCCAAACCCAGTCGCCCTGCTCAATGCCGTACTTCTCGGCAGTGATGGGGTTAATCTCAATGCGAGGTACGGGCCATTGCTCGCGGCACCACGGAAGCTGACGGTGCTCGGAGTGGAAGTACACGGGGATACGGCGGCCGGTTGTAGCGGTGAGCGGGTATTCCTTGGCACGCTCGGGATCAGCAACGGGGCCGTGAGGCGGTTCTTTCCAGCTGGGGAGCCAGAGGTCCTCGCGGTCGGGCATATAAGACTCGACGATGGTTGACCAAAGCTCGTGCTTCATGGTTGGGGTGAAGAAGCCGGGCTTCCAGTCAGCAACGCCGGGGATACCACAGGTAGAGTCGAGGCGTGCCCACACAATGTCGCGGCCACGGAAACCACCGGTTTGGTAACGGCGGTAGGTGCCCCACATCTCGGGCTCGATCTCCTTGGCCTGCCACCAGCCGTGCTCCTCAAAGGCCTGGATGTACTCAGCCCAGGTCTTGTACTTGGGCTCGAGCTCGGCGAACGGCTTACCAATGATTTCGTCCTCAACAATCTGACCGTTCTCAACCTTGTAGTAGTGCTTCATGTACTCTTCATCAGAATAGAGCTTAATGGCGTCAGCAAGCTGCCAGTTGATGTCAGGCCACATGTTGTCCGGATCATCGTTCCACGGAACACCCATGTACTTGTAGACGTCCATAACAATCTCCGGGTCATAGCGGGCCTCTGCAGGAGGCTCAACGCACTTAACCGTAGCGCCCATGGCGCCAGCGGAACCCTGGGAGGCACGCGGGCTGCTAAGCTCGATCCAGTGAGCAACCGGAAGCAGAATGTCTGCTGCGTCGGTTGAAGGAGCATGCCAGAGGTTAAGGTCAACCATAAAGTCGAGACTGTTGAGTGCTTCCCAAGCAAAGGTGCTGTTGCAGGCACACATGAAGTTGCCCGACTCGTTCCAGAGAGCACGTACGGGGTACGGATCGCTGGTAAGCATAGCGGTGAACGTTGCGTTCATATCGCACCAGTAACCCCACCAGTCAAGCAGCGGCATCTTCTCCATACCAAGCTGCTTCTCGTTGACCTCGCGAGGAGGCAATGAAGCGCCGGGTACCCATGCCGAGAAGCCCTGGAGGTCGCCGTCAATGGGAACAATGGTGGTGGAACGGTTGCCACCGGGGGTGTCAATGTTGCCGGTAAGAGCAACAATGGCGTCGCAGCAGCGGCTGTTTTGTACGGCGTTGCAGGCATGCTCAATAGCGAGCATGTACTGAATACCGCCGTTGCCGTAACCGCTTTCAGGATCAATGCGGGTAGCATATGCTTTAGCGGCAGCTTCGATCTCAGCAGCAGGAATGCCGGTGATGCCTTCGGCAATCTCGGGGGCATACTCGGCGCACTTCTCGGCCATAACGTCGTAAACGGGGCGAACCTTGTGCTCTTTGCCGTCCTTGAGTTTAATGGTAAACTCACCGCGAAGAGCAGGATCAATTGCTGGGTCAAAGCCCATGGGGTCAGGCAAATGTCCCTGAATCTGGCCCTTCAGAAGGTTGGGCTGGGTAGCCTCACGGCCTTCGCGAGCTTTGCGGGAGTCGTAGTTCTCTGCCTCCCAGAAGCCGCCGGTATTGTCAATAACGCTTTCCTGGTCTGCGTTGAACCAGGTGAATTCGCCATACTGATGCTCAATACCCTCAGCGGCAAGCTTTTCCCAGTTATTGTCATACACAAAGAACTTATAAGGGCTGCCGCCTTCTACAACGTCGCTCTCTTTAAGAAGACGGGTCTTAACGTCATAGTAGGTGCCGTCGTTACGACGTGCGGGGAATCCGCTGGGCTCAATGTCATCGCATACAAGGAACGGAGCGTTTGTCCACTTCTTTACATACAGCTCGTCAATGAGGTTGTTCTCAATAATGACGTTCATCCAGCTCAATGCAAGAGCACCGTCGGTACCGGTGCGCAGATGCTGCCAGTAATCAGCCTCTTTGCCCATGTTGGCCATACGTGGGTCAACAGAAATGTGTACATCAGCGCGGGTTGCTGCGTCAACGGTGGTACGGCAGGAGTCGTCGTAGTTTGAAATTTCGGAAGCGCCGCCCCATTGTACATAAACACGCGGACGGTCTACGGTTTCCATCCAGCTCATCGAGAAGGTTGAGGTCATTTCGGTTGCAAAGTGACGCGGGCCTTTGCAGATTTGCCATGCTTCGAGGTTGTTTGGTGTTTGGAAAAGCGCCTTTAAGCATGACTCTGAATGCATGCACCATACACGTGAGGTGCCTACGGCAAGAGCGATTGCCTCGCCGCCGTACTGCTGCTGAATCTCAACCATCTTGTCGCAAACGGTTGCGATTGCTTCGTCCCAGCTGATGCGGACCCAACCCGGATCATTGTCGCCCTTGGGATTGGTACGCTTGAGCGGGTACATGAGACGATCCGGGTGATAAGCTGCCTGGATTGATGACTGGCTCTTGGTGCAGCAGTTACCCATTGACTGGAAAGCACCCTCGTCGCCTTCAACACGAATCGCACGGCCGTCTTTTACAATAACCTTAACACCGCACTCCATCTTGCCGCAACCACGGCAGCAAGTTTTAACGGTTACGGTGTCGCTACCGAGGATCTGGCAAGCAGTTTCTCCTACGGTTGAGGCGTCGAATGCCAACGCCCGGGGGACATTGGCAGCGAACGCTGCGGCAGCTGCTGTCACGGCGGCTGCCTTTACAAAGCCGCGGCGTGTGAGATTGAGCTGACCCATTCCCTCTCCCTTCTGTTGAATCTTATATATTCTCTCAGCTGTACCTTCTGCAAACGTTTTTGTGTTTACCTCTCGGGATTCTCTCTGTCCGTGAATGCGGTAAACCGTTTGTTTGTTGCAAGCTGAGACGAATAATGGGCAAAACGACTCTTTGCCACATCGCCTGTATTCCTGATTTGAGACAAAAGCCGGTCTTATACGTGTGTGAAGTGAATGGTAAAACTGCAGGAAACGCATCATAAATATCTATGATTATGATCATAAAGACAAAGGTAAACAGCAGAATTACAAAATCATGCATTCTTCTGATATACGTGAGAAAAGAGATGTCATAAACAGTCATTTTGCTTCATATAATATTCAAATATATGACCGATATGCCTGTCAGAAGCTGACGGTTCGCTTATAATTGATGTTCATACATACCTTTTTGGAGGGACGAATGATGGAAACAGTACATGTGGAACATGATGCCAGGGTAAAGAACGAGCCTTTGGATGATGTTGCACAAAAAGAAGCCCATCATGAAGCAGCTCTTACAAAAACATCTCTTTTGGAACAACTCAAAGAGCGTTTTAACCCGCTGCGCTGGGCGGGTTTCTCGGCATATTTGGCATGGATGCTCGCAACGTTTTACAACACGTTTTTATTGGTGGGCGCTCAGGATATGCGCCAGACGCTTTATGTGAACATGCTGGTTTCTCTTGGCGTACTTGCGATAACGCTTGTGTCTGTACCGCTTATATTCCGGCGGGCCGACAAACAAGTACTCTCAAAACGTGTGGTCATACTTTGCGGTTCGGTCATGGTTATCTCAACAGCGATACTACCCCTTGCAGATACATCAACGCTGTTTGGCTTTGTGATTACGCTTTTAAGTGCGATTTTTACGGGAGCTTCATCCGGCGTGCTCTTTTTGGGCTGGTGCAGGCTCTATGCAGATGTAGGCCCGCGCCCGGCAATGTTCGAGATGGCGCTGGCATCAGTAGCGGCTGCCGTTATGAATATTGTGCTTTCTGTTATGCACCCCATAGTAGCCCTTATATTTACGTTGCTTTTGGCTGCTGTTTCTGCTGTCCTCTTGCGCATGAGCGCTTTTATCAGACCCGAGCGTCCTCAGCCAAAACGCGATCACAAACTCAAGCGGCGTACCCGTCTTATGTTTATTCGCGGTCTTGTTGCTTGTGGAATACTGGGTTTGGTTGCGGGCTTTTTGGATGTTTTGGCCGGTTTTAACTATGTGCCGGTGCCTGATCATTATGAGACGTATTTAGCTGTCAGTCTCGCGGTGGTTTCGAGTGTTATTGCGCTTATGGCACTGTCAAGGACTACATCGTTTATGACTGATGCCCGGCGCATTGTGTTTGTACTCTTAATGCTGGGTTGCTTGCTCACTATTTTTCTTGTGCAGATACCGGGACTTTCTGAGGTTGTGTACTGGGGCGCCTATGAAGGCGGCTTTGTTATAATGCTTTGTGGTATCTGCATTGACGTGAGCAATTATTTTGACCAGCGCGCAACCAAGACATTTGGATTTTCCTTTTTTGCACTTTATTTGGGAGAGCTGCTGGGATCTCTTTTGTGCGTTGTGCTTACCGAGGTTTTAGGCGTGACCGTTGCCAGCTTGCCCGTTATGGCATTTGTAATATGTGCCGTAACACTTATCACCACGTCTTTCCTGTTTACTGAAGAAGACCTTATAGAAACAGGCATAGGCGAGATGACCGACGAAGACGAAGAAGAAGTTTTATTCTTGCCCGGAGAGATCATTGATGATACCGTCATAGCAGCCGGGAACGGTAATCTTACCGAACCAAATTATGACGAGGTAACCGTGAGCGGTTCTGCGGCTTCTGTTGCAGATCCGCTCGAAAAGATAGCAGCCGAACTTGCGGAGGAATACGGGCTTACTGCCCGTGAATCAGAGGTTTTGCCGCTTATTTTGCGTGGCAGAACGCTTGCACGCATGCAGGAAGAGCTCCATATTTCCCAGGGTACGGCGAGTACGCATACCCGCCATATCTATCAAAAGCTTGGCGTTCATAACCGACAGGCCCTTCTCGATATGGTTGATACGCGCCTGTCACAGAAGCAATAGCATCGCGGTTACTGCGAGACATAAAGCGGACGGGTGGTTTAGCAACAAACCGCCCGTCCGCTTAGTAACCAAAAGGTTCAAAATGTATTTATGCGACAACTTTAAAGCCACAATCAGCAATAGCTGCAGCTACGGCCTCGGGGGTTACGAGTGCTGGGTCTGCGTCATAGGTTACCGTTTTGGCAATATGGTCTGCCGTGGCGCTTTCGGCACCAAGATCTACGAGTGATGCTACAACGAGTTTCTCGCATGAGGGGCAGCGCATACCTTCAACTTTAATCTCTACATGCTCCATAAATAAAACCTTCTTTCTGTTGCTCAGGTCATAACCAATGAGTTATTTTACCACAAATGTACTGTTCCTGAGCAGCTTTGTCGGTTTTGCATCAAAAGCTGCTTGTTCTTTTGTTTGACATTCATGATGTTATACCATAGGCACATAAGGAATGTCCGCTGCAAACGAACCAAGGAGAAAACCTGCCAATGGAAGAGCTTATTGACATCTATACCCGTGACCGTAAACGTACCGGAGAAACCATCCCCCGGGAAGGAGCTTTTCTCAAAGAGGGTCAGTATATGCTCTATGTACTTGCGATTCTTGAGAACCTTGACGGTAAGTTTCTTATAACGCAGCGTTCACATGATAAACATTGGGCCGGCGGCTGGTGGGAGGTAACCGGCGGCGGTGTGCTCAGCGGAGAAACCCCGCTCGATGCTGTTAAACGTGAGGTGGGCGAGGAAACCGGTCTTAATATAACCGGCATGGATTTGGAGCCTGTTTACAGCTATGAAAATGTTGATCTTGCCCGAGGAGACAACTATATGGTAGACATCTACCATATCAGGTTCGATTTCTCTGAGCAGGACATTACACTACAGCAATCAGAGGCAATTGATTTTAAACTCGCAACCTGGAAAGAAATATGCGAAATCAATAACCGCGGCGAGTTTCTCCACTTCAACCGCCTCTGTCAGTACTTGGGAAGGTAACAAGAAGCTCCTGCCTCATCTGGTCCTGCGAGCCACCTTCCCCTCAAGAGGAAGGTGAAAATCCAGATTGTTACTTTACGGGCGCATATATGAGCTGGACAAATAGTCCCAGGTTCTCGGGGGCTCTTATGATGAGTTTATTGTTTGAGATTGACGCCTTGAGTTTGAGATCAAGCAGCGCATTCGAGAAGAGAATATCCGCGGTTTTTGAGGACGTTAGAGTCCAAGTGCCTTTAAAGTCTTTGGATGTGCCGTTTAGTCCGGTAAACGTGGTGGTCAGGCTGCCGTCATTGTTAAATTCCAGCATGTCTCCAAGACCCAAAAGCTTGACATAGGCTTTAGCTTCCTGGAGTGTTGCATTGTCAACGCCAATAATATTGATATCATCCAGTTGCCACTTTGCTTTTTCAAAGTCGCTCTTTTGGGCATTGGCGCGTGCTTGTTGTGCAGCTTCTGAATCAGGATTCGCAAGCGCGAGAAGATCGCTGTTTGACTCCTCTGTAGCGGCATCAGCATCACTCATAGAAAACGGGCCTGCATATGCCGTGTTCGCACCGTATAAACATGCACATACAAGCGCTGCGCCAACCAAGAAAGCCATTATGAGCTTCATTGCTCCAGTAGTGTGAACAGGAAGTATGCTCTGAGATACGGTGTTCTTTCGCATAAATATCGCTCCTTTATGGGTTACTATGAGTCAAGAGTATCGTCCTCGTGACTCATTGCTGAGTGAGATAAATCGTATCTATTTTACACAATAAATAAGAGCCGTAAAACAGGGAGTATAAAAAATGCGTAGTACGCTGCGGGGGATTCAGTTTAGATTTGTCTGTGTAAATAATACCCAATTCATACTCTGAGGACTATAACCAATTTGCTCAGCAGATGTATGATACGCTTTGTTCGCGGTACACAAAAAGCGAGCAGTTTACCGCATCAAAGCGGTATGTATAGGATTTTCCAAGTAAAGGGGGAACCATGGCTAATATGGATCGTAGGTCATTTGTTCAGGGTAGCGCTTTGGTAGCAGGAGGCGCAGCATTGGCCGGTTTGAGCGGCGTTGCGCTTGCAGACGAGGCTCCCGCAGCTTTTAAGCTTCCCAATGACCTCACTGAGGATGACGTTAAGGCCAGCTGTGTTGAACTTGAACCCATTACCGAGTTCGCAGCCGAGGAAACCTATGACATTGTTGTTGTAGGTGCTGGTGTCGCCGGTGTTCCTGCCATCCTGACCGCTATTGAGGAAGGCGCGACAGTCGGTTGCCTCCAAAAGGAAGAGATTGTTGCAGCTAACGGCTACGGCGAGAGCGCCATCAAGAAAGACGCTTCTACTATGGCCGGCGTTTACCGCTGGATGGAAGACTTCGCAAAGGGCGATGGCTGGCGCATCAACCGTGACCTCTTTAGGTTCCACATTGAGCATTCAGAAGAAACCATCAGCTGGATTGTTGAGAAGGCACGCGAGGCCGGTGTTGCCGATACCATTACCGGCAAGACGAGCGGCACCGTTGTGTATGAGGACGGCCAGACCGCAGCTATTTTTGAAATCAGCAGTACCGTGGGTAACCAGGTAATTATGTTGGCATTGGCTGATCTTGCCGAGAGCAAGGGCGCTGTATTCCACTACAGCACCCCGGCTGTCCAGCTTGTCCAGGCTGAGGACGGCACGGTTACCGGTGTTATTGGTAAGCAGCCCGACGGCAGTTACATTAAGCTCAATGCCGAGAAGGCCGTTATTCTCGCCGCCGGCGACTACATGAACAACGACGCCATGATGGATCACTATTCACGTGATCTTGCGGGACGTTACTTCATGCTGCAGAAGAACCGCACCGGCGACGGCCAAATCCTTGGTATTCTCGCAGGCGCCCGCATGGTTCCGCCGTGCCATCCGCACCAGGTACACGGCGTTATCCCGTTCTTTATGAAGGCTCCGCTCATTGCTCTTGATCCTCAGGGCAAACGCTTCATGAACGAGGACGTATACATGACCAGCTGGAACACGGTAGCGTCGTATCATTATCCGCAAGGCGAGAACACCATTCTTTATCGTTTCTTTGATGCCGACTACCCCGAGAAGTACGCTGACTTTATGCCCGTTCCTCCCAAGGCTATGCTCGACAGCTGCATTGATGAGGACAGGCCTATTACCATTTATGACTTCCATCATGTTATGCATCGTGCCGACACGCTCGAGGCTCTGTGCGAAGAGGTTGGCATCCCCTATGAGGCAGCCAAGGAGTCAATTGACCGTTACAACCAGCTGTGCGATGAAGGTGCAGATAACGACTTTGGCGTAGCAGGCGCAAAGCTTCGCAAGATTGAAACTGCTCCGTTCTACTGCATTAAGGACGTCCTTGGTCTTGCAGCCATTAACGCCGGCTTTACCACCAATGACAAGTATCAGGCAGTTGACGCTCAGGGCAACGTTATTCCTCATCTCTATGGTGCCGGTGTTTGCGCCGACAACATCTGCGGTGGTATTAACTGGAGCATGCCCGGCGGTTGTTCGAACTCACACTGCATCTCAGCCGGCCGTTACACCGTTCTCGATGCACTTGGCCTCGAGGCTCCCACCAATCCTGCAAAGTTTGATGATGTACGCGATGTCTTTGTCGACGCCAACGGCAACTGCCAGTGGGAGGTTCCCGAGACTGCCGCCAAGGCTCCTGACCTCTGGTAATCTCAATGCATAAGGCAGGGGCATGTCCCCTATCTTATGATAATCCACAAAAGTAAATAAGACAGGGCTTGTCCCCTGTCTTATTTTTATGGAATGCAAGTTTTGACGAGTGCTAGCATGACAATAAGCAAATTCTCAAGGGTTTCTCGGCAAAAGCCCAGGTATTTTAAATCCTTGAAGCTTTGATCATGCTAGCGCTCGTCAAAACTTGCATTCCTCTTTGGCACACTCCTTCTGATATGGTTAATTCCAGGGGTCGCGTTCAAAAAGCGGCTCGGGACGGGCGGGACGGTCTGAGTACGGGTCATAACCGACATCGTCTTCAGATTCTGAGCGAACAAAGTCATTACGCACAGATGGTTGTTTGCGAGGTTCGTCCTCAAAAGGATCAGCCTCGGGTGCCTGGTCATCTTCTGTTTCAGGGTAATCAAAATCATCTTCTGCGGACATAGTTAAAACTCCTTTTGAGTATCTTCAGAATTGTCATTATCAGAAGGTTCAGGCATATTGTGTGCCTGCTGTTCTATTAATTCATGGCCATGCGCAAAGCTGCTTTGGACTTTGTCTCCCACCTGTGCCCATGAGCTGTCGCGGCCCTGTGCGCGCTCCTCATGCTGGGCAATTAGTTTATCGAGACGCTTCATCTCAATAATAATGAATATACCTGTGGTGATAATGGCGAGAAAGTCTGCGACTGACGGAGCTGCCGTTAAGCACATGAGTTCGGAGCGGCCCAGAATACTCGCAAAAAGCGGGGGAACCAGGAACAGGCTCGGTAAATAGAAGATGAGCTGGCGCGTAAGCGTAAGGGTTGTGGCTTTGAGCGGTTGTCCTGTTGCCTGGAAGTAGTTTGAGCACACTATTTGGAAAGGCACAATGGGGAACATAAACGTCATGAACATGAATGCCTCGGCCGCAAACCCGTGGAGACTTGCATCAAGGTTGAAGAAAGCCATGATGGGACTGATAAAGATGTGGCAGAGTATCCAAAGCACAAGGTTTACCAAAGAAGCCGCTGCTACCGTTATCCACAGCGCCGAGCGCACCCTTACATATCTTTGTGCTCCGTAGTTAAAGCCAATAATTGGCTGTACGGCAATCGCAAAGCCCAGAGTTACAAAGAGCAAGAGCTGGATGACCTTGTTTACCGTACCAATAACCGCAAGTCCTCCGTCTGCGCCAATAGGATCTGAGTATGCGAGGTTGTTGATTTGGATATTGAGCATACTCGATGTAAACGCGCCTGCCATCTGTACTGCAAAGGTCGAGAGGCCCAGCGCCGCGATGGCACACAAAATTGCCCACACAGGCTTAAAGTTGCGAAGAGCGAACTTCATGTGGGAACGTTTTGATAAGAAGTATTGGAGGACCATGAGTGTGGTAACCGCCTGGCCCAGGATGGTAGCAAAAGCGCTCCCGGTCATTTTGTAATCATATACCATAACCAAAAGCCAGTTAAAGAATACTGCTGCGAGAGTGCCTACGAGGTTTACCAACAGTGCGTAATTTGGCGCGCCGTCAGTACGCACAAAATTCGAGATACCCACGCCAACGGCCTGTATGACAAAGCCCGCCAAAATAACCGTGCAAAAGTCCTGTGACCAGTGGCGGTTTGCCTCGGTCGCGCCAAGGAAGGTCAGAAGCGGGTCAAGGAACGTGAGTGCCAAGATTGACATAGTGCCGGGTATTGCGACAAGCATAAAGAGCGAATTGCCCATGATGCGCTCGGCCTCGGGCTTTTTGCCTTCACCCAGTTTAAGAGCCGCAAGCGCGTTACCGCCCGCACCAAACCAAGCCGAGAATGCGCTCATGAGCATCATGAGCGGGAAGGCTACCGTAGTAGCCGCAATTCCGTCTTGTCCAACCGCATGCCCAACAAAAAACGTATCTATGATGTTGTAAAGCGCCGTTATCATCATGGAGAGGATAGCGGGCGGGGCATATTTGAGCAAAAGCTGAGGTACCGGTGCATCGCCCAAAGGGTTGCCGGTTGGACTGTTCAAATCAAAAGGTTTGCCCTGGCCGGCGACAGCTTCATTGCTGATATCTGATGTATCTTTGGACATAAAAACATCCCTTGCGTTGGTATTAACCTGTAAAACGTTATTTAAGTAATTGAAGCGCCGGTTTTAGAGTTGTACTCCGCCCACAACCGCATAGATTGCGCTGATGCAGGCAGGGTCTGCTCCGCAACATGCGCCAATCAGTGTGGCGCCTGCTCTGAGAAGGTCAAGCGAAGCCCGGGCAAAATCATCAGGGGAGGATGGCCATACAAGATTGCCCTCTTTGTCATAAGAAGGTTCTCCTGCATTGGGTATTACCGCAAGCGGGAGATCGCAGGCGGAGCGCATTTGAGCAATCGCCTTAACGCAGAGGTCAATTGGCATGCAGTTGCAGCCAACTGTGGTGGCTCCTGCTGCCTCAAGCAACCGGGCGGCTTTTGCCGGCGTAAGCACCTGAGGTTCATCTTGGATTTGCGAGGGTGTCTCGGCATCCAATTGGTCTGCGGTAAAAGACATACAGGCAATCACCGGTGCATCGCAGGTGCGCTTAGCGGCTATGATAGCAGCAATGGCATCGTCAATGCAGGTAAATGTCTCGAGAAGAATCGCATCAACATTTGCGCTTGCAAGAGCGGCCGCTGCTTCGCTATAGCTTTCAACGGCTGCACCAAAGTTTGCGGGCCATCCGGCTGCGAGAAGCGCTTCATCCTCAGAAAGAGCAGAAGCATCGAGCGCTTTCACGGCAGCGATACCACTCCCGGCTTCAACCTCAATGCCGCAGGGGCCAATGCTGCCCAGAATGTGGGTAAACCCGGCCTCGCGTGCAAGGCGAACTCCCTCAATATTGATATACGCAACATCACCCAAAAATCCCGACTCGGTAAGCCGGGGGCTCGTAGCCATGAACGTGTTGGTGATACCGCAGTCAGCTCCCGCAGCATGGTAGCGTTGATGCAGTTCAAGCACTGTTTCTGGCTCGGTTATGTTAAGCGTCGAGAAGGGCATCTGTGCGTCTGCCTCAAAACCCTGCTTCATAAACTCAGTACCCATGGGGCCTTGGAGTACAAGAACATCGGCGCCCAATCGCAGTTGAATATCAGCCATACCAACCCTTTCTCTTTGCGTAAAGCACGCTTGGTTATCTTAGATATGCTTCAGGCTATATAGTACACGCAATTTATGGTTACTGTGCGCAAGTTTAAAGAGTTTAAAAAGGCTCCAATCAACAACTTTTCTATATGTGATTATGTTTACGGGCATTGAATTAATACAAGATTCGCTATACTAAGCAATATGGTAAAGAGATTGGCAAGAAGACGGCCCGTTATGTGTGTCTTCTCAAAAAAGTGCGGAGGCGACGTATGCCACAAGACAGTTCTGATTGCGATACTCTGCGGAAGCCTTATACGGATGCCGAGATTTACAAGCGTGCGGTTAAAAGCGACGTTTACCTCTCTGATGGTTTAACTGCTCAAATTAAAGAGACGATACTCAAAATACTTGAGGCCGAGGCGCCCATAGAGCGCGGGTATTTGTTCCAAAAAGTTTGTAACAGCTTTAGCGTGAGTCCAAGCTCTATCAATATTCTGCGCAAGACCGACGGTTTGTTGCGCAGTATTACCCACAAAGAAACACGTTTTGGCGGCTCGGTTTTTGTGTGGCGTGAAGACCAAAATCCCGAGACATATTTTGAATATCGCGTGCCCAATAACAACCAGAGCGAAGGATTTTTTGCCGGCCGCGTTTGCTACGAGGAGCTCGCAGCTCTTTTGTATGACGTTGTTTTGAACGATTCTCCGGTAGATATTGATCTTATGATTGATATTGCCATTGATGAGATGCATTTCTCGGGACAGCGCGCCAAATCCCGCGAGATACTGACCGAAGCATTTAATTGCGTTTGTGATTGTGGCCTTTTGGAGGTTGATGACCAGGGCGACGTGCATATTGTACGTGATCTTGCGCAAATACAAGCACAAGGTACCGCGTCCGAGAAGGTCAGCCGTATTGTCTATTGCGAATCAAGAGAACCGCAGGTAACACCTGATCCAACTCCTCGGGCTCCCTGGCCCAAAGACCAGCCTCTGCCCGGCAAAGGTGCCAAAGCCGCAAAAGAACCAAAAGCTCCGCGGGCTTCTCGGGCAAAGCAAGAAAAAGAGCCAAGTTCGCGCAAGGCAGCTGAGAAAACACGCGTTGTACCTGATGAAACCAAAGGTATTATTGCCGGTACCACAAATGCCCAGCTTTATGTGCCCAAAGCTCAAAGTGAAGACGAACATCGAGCGAATATTCAGTATGAAGATCCATCCCGTATAAGCGAACTCGTTGGGGCAAAGGTCATACATAAGCAGTTTGGCGAAGGCCGCATTCGAAAGATTCAAAACGGCCGTGTTTTGATCTCGTTTGCCGGCGACGTCAAACAATTTGTGTATCCGACTATCTTCTCGGCAGGAATTGCAACTATTGTTGAGTAACCGGAGTACGTCAAAGCCGGTTGAGCCGCTCAGCCGGCTTTTATGATTACCTGTAGTATTATTCCCAGGGCGGGGTTTACAAGCAGAGGTGCAGTGGGGGAATTATGAGCGGAAAAAACAACAATACCGTGAGCTGGAAGACCCTTATGAGAATATCAATATGTATTCTCATACTCTTCTTTATTTTCACATATTGGGGTGTGGCCGAGGATCTACTGAAGATTTTGTTCAGTGGTTTAGCAGCGATATTCTTTGGTATGATCATTGCGTATATAGGCAATATCCCTCTGCGGTTCTATGAACGGGTGCTTCCGGGCGAGCAGGGTGATGGCACAAAAAACAGACTCGCTGCTATGGCCTTAACCATTATATCCATAGTGCTGGTCCTCCTTTTTGTAGGATTCTTTGTGATTCCGCAACTGGTAAAATGCATTGTTGCTCTTACCGAGGACGCAGTTGCCGCCATAGGGGTTATTACGTCTAATGATATGCTTGCTTCAGTTATCCCCGAGCCAATTTTGAATAAGATTCAAAACACCAATTGGGATGAAGTCATTAACAGTGTAGCATCATGGCTGCAAACAGGCATTATGGCGTCTTTGCCGGGAATAACCTCGTTTATTGGTACAATTGGCGCAATTGGTATGGGCTTTGTTTTTGCCATGTGGTTCTTGGCCGATAAGGTTCGCCTAGGTAAGCAGATACACCGCCTTGTGAAGGTATATCTTGGTGATTCCATAGACGAGAAGTTCACCCATTTTGTAGCTTTGGCTGATGACTGTTTTCGCAGATACTTTGTTGCACAGTCGCTCGAAGCGCTTATACTTGGCTCACTCGTATTAATTGGCATGCTCATTTTTGGTTTGCCCTACGCGCCTATGGTCGCAGCACTGATTGCGGTTATGGCATTGATTCCTATGGTAGGTGCTTTAATAGGTGCAATTTTAGGCGCATTTATGGTGCTTACAGTATCATGGCAAAAGGCACTTCTCTTTATGGTTGTATTTGTAGTTGTACAGCAAATCGAGGGTAATTTTATCTATTCCCGGGTAGTAGGCAAACGCGTTGGCCTTACAGGATTGTGGCCGTTAATTGGCGTAACCCTTGGAGCAGCATTCTTTGGAATCATAGGCGCCTTTGCTGGTGTCCCCGCCACAGCCATGATCTTCCGCATTGTAGAAGGAGACGTAGATCGCCGGGAACAACTCCCAGAAAACACCCCCACTCCTCTCGACAAACTTCATGAGTCACTAAAAGACTAGGAGAACGGGAGATCCTCCCGGGCGATCTCTGCTCACGCGTGGTAGCATGATGAACAGAGAGACAGGAGGATAGGTCATGTTATGAGGTGTTGTAAATGGCTCAAATGGATACCAGCATATTTGATGCTAAAAAGGAGCTCGCTTCTTTTTATCAGCGGCATTTTGACGAACTATGCAATTCCTGTCTCGAGGTTTCTTCCAGGCTATTTCAATGGAGTCCTCTTAACACGCTCCCGTTTGAAGAGAGGCATGAATGGGTGCGTGCAGGTTTTACTGCAGTTATTAATGACATGCTGGGTGAAGAGATGCCTCATAGAGGGCGTGTGTATTTTCCGCGTGTGAGCGAGTTAAGCGATATCGCGTTTTTTGGAATGGCAGATGTGCTTGACAGCTGTGAGCGGGCATTATTACCTGATGAAGCTGTGTTACCCCTTCTTTTTGACGACTATGCTCAAGAGCCACAGAAACTTTATGCCTTGTTGCTTGAGTTAAGAAATGCGCAGAATAAAATGATACATGCCCGTACCTACCAGCAAATGGAGGACTTTGAGAACTATGTGCACTTTGCGTGTACACAGGCTGTGGAGGACGAGCGTGACCAAATAGAGAAAGCAGTTTATCGAAGGTTCTACTTAGCATTAAAAAGTCTGCAAGATAAAACTGCTGACATATATGAATACGCAAAATCTTGCAGTATTGATAACTTGGGATTATGTACCGAGATTACCCAGCTCAAAATGATGGAAGCAGATTTGCTTTCTGAGGTATTCAGACTCTCTCCTAATGTTGAAAGCGGACGGGGAGCCAGAAAACAAACAGGTGTAAATGCGTTTAGAAACTATTGTAAAACACTGGGACTTACCACTCGCGAAACAGAAGTGGCCGAGCTGATAGCGCAAGGCCTCAGTAATGCTGAAGTCGCCCAGTCGCTGGGCATTGCAACAAGCACGGTAAAAAACTATCTGGCTCGTGTTCTATCAAAAACCGGATGTAAAAGCCGTTCGCAACTTGCATCATTCGCTGCAGAGTATGGTATGTTTGATGGATAACAAAACTCCCGCATCATGGTGTTGAGGCCAAAAGAACTAGTTTATAGGTCAGTTTTCGCACTAATAAAACAAAATAACATGTTCTTTCGGGTTTTGTCAATAAGGATAGAGAAAAAAGTAAATTATTTTTATGAGGTTACAACATCGGATTGAATAAGGCGCAGTACCTTGTCGGTAAAGGTTTCCCGGCTGGTCTGGCTGAAATGGAAATAAATATCAAAGGT
>JAFWFL010000050.1 GCA_017515595.1 Coriobacteriales bacterium | reverse complement strand
GCGACGGGTGTCTGGGAACCTATCGCGAGGTCTAGGGTGGCCGTTAGCCCGTAAGGGGTGCCGGCGTCCGTAATGGGTGCCGGCACATGGAACGGTGGACCGACGGCTTGGAACGATGGCCGTTTTGGCTTGGAATAATCATGTACGTCATCGCAGCATGATAGCTCCTGTCGAGCTCGTCGACGTCGTATACTTTGTCATCCTCAGCGTCAGAGACGAGCTCGAAAAGAGAAGGGAGAAGCTTAACGAGTTTCCGTGTGCCCATTGACTCCTGAGACGCTGACTCATGCAGGCAAATGGATTGACGGTATAAAGCGGCCAAAAGTGTTATTTGAAATGGTTTTTTATCCCTTTGGTAAACGGAATCTTGTCACCTAATAGTACGGCTCCGCCAACTGTGATTATTGTACTTCCCACTGCAATGGCGCCCTCCCTGAGTCTTTTCGCGATGCGATAGCGACACGCATCACAATACGGGAGTCTCCAACCGTCCGGTATCTCGTTGTTGCAACCTTTAGTCTTACAAATCCGTGCCATTAATGTCATCCTTCTCAGTATCTGTCCAGCTATCTTTTGGAAGAGCTATCAACTCATCTTCCGGGACGGAGAATGCTGAGATTCTCTTTTGTAGTTCTACAAAGCCGTCTATGAGTTGTCCCTGATTTGCTGTGTTGAATTGGCTAAGCAAGACAAGAGTATTCCTGTCATTAAGCCTGTTATTCTCAATGAAGTCAAAGAATTGCCGCAAGCTCTCACGTGCCGCCTCGCGTTCATCTACGAGGCAATAAGCTGTTGCTTCGACCTGTACCGCCCTCGTCAGTGCCGCTAGTATCTGGAATTGGACACGGCTACGTTTGTCAGCTTCTTTCTGTGCTTTTGCATCCATGACCATCAAAAAGAGATTCTTCTCGCCGTTGCGAGAATTGAAAAAACCATCCCTTCAGCGAATGAGTTCATGAGCATTTCCTTCGCCACGGTGGCTCTTGATGTTATGTTTAACAACTTTGCTTCTCGAAGTCTTGAATCGGTGATAAGTGAGGCTTGCTGTAGCTGCTGCAGCGCGGCATTTACTCGAGCTAAACGATCATTATGCAGAGATGTTGTCACCTCTTTAACGGCTTCGTGAACCTCTCGGACTTCGTGCAGAATCTCTGCCAAGGCAGCTTGCTGCTGCAGGTCAACGACTGCCCTGCCGAGCTCGGGTGTCGTTTTCAGCTCTTCGAGGCGTACTTGCTTGAACATTTTTCCATCCCTAAAGATGGTGGGGAGGATCTCGCCGTTCTTATCTGTTACAAATTTGACTACGCCTTGGTCAAGTAGTTTCTGTACCTCCCCAGGAATCTTTGCTGCTACAACTGTATCCGGTATCATTTCTTTGACTGCATTGTAGAGTGCAGGGGCGACCGTCACTAGGGTCTCGGCGTTAGCAAAAAGACTTTCAAAGCGTGTCTTCTGCACAAAACTAATTGGCAATACAGAATCGAATTCTTCAGTGAGCGATGCGTCTGCCCACGCGCGAGATCGAATTGCTAGTTTTTCCCTCACTGTAAGAGCGGTGCTCTTGTTTCCCTTGAAACCGCAATGCGGGCATGCGTCTGCATATTCCGATATCTTGGTACCACATTCCGCGCAATAGACCATGCCCATACCTTTGCCTCATTTCAGTACCAGATGTATTGCCTGTCATATTGTGACAGGTTGCAGATCATTTCTACCGCTATTGGCCTAGACGTTATTCGCGGGTGCAAGTTTGAATCCGTCATGGGTCACGAACTCAAAAGTCGAAGTGGTTACGCTTTCGCCGATTACTCAAGGCGCATGGCACACCAAGACCTATCATATGCCATAGTCTCATTATCTACTTTACGTGACAAACCTAGCGCTCATTGATTGCCTGGAGGTTCTATGCTTAACATCGGTCAAGAGATCATGCTTGTCGAAATGTCCACGGGCGCGATGAGCAAGTCTGATGCTGAGCGGGCTCTAGAAGTGGAGCTTGAGGCCATTAACGAGGAACTGGATACCTATACCTGTAAAGCCGACACACAGGACTATGCCTTTGCAATTGCGAGCGGAATCCTTTGT
>JAFWFL010000049.1 GCA_017515595.1 Coriobacteriales bacterium | reverse complement strand
GGTCATTTGACTCATTCTTCTTTACATACACTTTACCTCTTTGTTATATCGTAATGGAGTGAGTCAAATGACCTGTCCCCCCGACTCGCTGTCACAAAAATCTCCGCCCCCTTTGGCATACTCTATGTTAAAAAATCCAAAATTCTTCTTGACAGCGTGGAATCAATGTGATATCACATACATATCATAAAGAAACCAGCGAAAGGAGTTCACTATGAGTAAAAACGTAATTGAGAAAACCCCAACTGTTGAGAAGCACATTAAAACCAGGAGCGGCTGGGGAATGCTTGCGCTTACCATCTTGATGTATTTGCTCTCACCGGCGCTTATGGTTATGAGCATTGGCTGGATTGTGAAGGGAGAATTTCACCCTGCTGTGGGAGTCTGCGGCCTTATACTCTCGGTTATATTGATGATTATTGCGATAATTATGTCTTGCGGATTCATGACCATCCAGCCCAACACAGCTCGTGTTTTGGTGCTTTTTGGTGAATATAAAGGGACCGCTACAGAAGAAGGTCTCCGCTGGGTTAACCCCTTCTATACCAAAAAGCGCATCTCTCTGCGTGCTAACACACTGAACGGTGGCCACCTTAAGGTTAACGACAAAATGGGCAACCCCATTGAGATTGCAAACGTTACCGTATGGCATGTGGCCGACACCGCCAAAGCCGTGTTTGATGTTGATGACTATGAGGGTTATGTAAGCGCACAAAGTGAGACGGCATTGCGTCATGTAGCAAGCCTGTATGCATACGACCACATGGATTCTGCTGATGAAGATACCAATGAGATTACCCTCCGCAGCAATATCACCGAGGTCAGCGATGTCTTGAAGCGCGAGCTTACCGAGCGTCTGAGCGCTGCCGGTGTTGCGGTTGACGACGCCCGCCTGACTCACCTGGCCTACGCCCCTGAGATTGCCCAGGCCATGCTGCGCCGCCAGCAGGCAGACGCTGTTATTGCTGCGCGCGAAAAGATTGTACGCGGTGCGGTAGACATGGTTGAGATGGCGCTCGACGAGCTCTCGGAGAAGCACGTGGTAGACATGGATGACGAGCGCAAAGCTGCTATGGTAAGCAATCTTCTTGTGATTCTGTGCAGCGAGACCGAGGCTCAGCCCGTTGTCAATGCCGGTTCGTTATACTAAAAGTGTGAACCCATGGCTGCACGCAAACAATACCCCTTGCGTATTGACCCAGAGGTATGGGATGCCGTCCAAGCCTGGGCAGATGATGAGTTCAGAAGTGTAAATGCCCAGGTAGAGTGGATTCTGAGAGATGCCTTGCGCAGAGCGGGGAGACTTAAGAAAACCATGGACCAAGAGGTCCAGGAGCCATCAGACGAGTAGAGTATTCTCAGGAAAGGAGAATAATTATGTTAGTAACCACCATCGATATTTTGCCAAATCGCAGCTATGAAGTTTTGGGAATTGTACGCGGTAACATCTCATTCACCAAAAACATTGGCCGCGACATTATGGCAAGCGCACGTAACCTTGTTGGCGGAGAAGTAAAGTCATATACCCTGATGACAAATGAAGCAAGGCAAAGCGCCGAGGACCGTATGGTAGAAGCTGCCCGCAGTCTTGGCGCCGACGCCGTTGTGGGAGTCCGCTTTGCCTCAGAGTCTGTCTCGGCTGGAATCACCGACGTACTTGCCTACGGAACTGCCGTTAAACTCAGGTAAGATGACAGAAAGGTGGCAGAGGGACGGTTCTCGTGTCACCTTTCCTCTTAGTGTGCCAAGAGAACCGTCCCAATGGCACACTCAATGGCACACTCCCGAACCGTCCCTCTGTCACCTATGCAAGTTATGACGGGCGCTAGCATGAGGACAGACAAAAACCGATGGGTTTCTCGGCAAAAGCCCAGGTATTCTAAATAATTAGAAGATTGATCATGCTGGTACCCGTCATAACTTGCATGGAAATGGTTTTTTGGATGGAGGAGGGATAATATTTATGCGTGCTGCTTTGGCTCAGAGGATACTGTCTCTTCTCCCTCAGTCCCAAAACGAGCTTCCTCAGGGTGTGACCGTCTCTGCGGTCTTCAAACTTGTGCAGGAAGCTCTTGGCGATAATCTAAAAATCTTTGCTGACGGGCGTATGCTCATTTGGGACATTGCCCGCCATGATGGTTATAACATACCTGCGTACCCTATGGCCGGCTGCGGAGACATTAAGGAGTTTCTTGCCGACGAAGGTGCGCGAAATGTGCCTGATTGGTATAAAAAACACCTGGGTATGAACCGCGAAGCGTATGACAGCATGTATCTGTTTGAGCTTGTTATGGTGCGCAATCTCGCCTTTTGGCGCAAAGTATATGAGGTGCCCTCGGCTGTTATGCATGACCGAGAAGACCATGTAGACGCGCTTTATGGTTTAATATACACGTGGCTGGATTTTGCCTTGGGGCAACAAACCGGCTTAGATGACCCGCGGTTGTTTAAGCGCTAGTAAAGGATTGGGCATGACCGTTAACAAATACGTTGCTGACTATAGGCTTATAGAAGAGTTTGACGCAAACGGACATGTAAAAACAACAACCGAGTACATTGGCGACTACTATTATTATCTGGCCGAACCCGAGTCGCGGCGCAAGGCTGCTTACGCTGTTTTGGCTGCCGCAGTTGCCGAGTGTGTTTTTTGGATTGCCGCACTTGTGCCTTACTCGGCCGTTATGCAGCGTATGTATGTAAGCCTGCCGTTTGTGTTTGCCGCTGTGCCGCTCTTTTTGCTTTTGGGGGTTATTTGGAAGATTGTGCGTCTTAAAGAGCCTCTCGAACACAGGCATGCAGATAAGATTCAAAACCGCTACCCCGCAACATGTGCTATAGGGGGCCTGCTCGAGGCAATGGCCCTTATTGCGGCAATTATCACAATTCTGCTTGGAGTTGAGCCCCAAACAGGCGATTTTATATTCCTTGGTTGTGCAGTGGGTACCGTATGCATGTCATTGTATATTTTTGCGCAAAAAGAATCATTTGTTCTGAAGGGCAAAAAGCAGTAAAAGCGCTAAACTACGCTACGTACAGGAATATATCTCCACGGTTTTACAAGAGCGCAAAGGAGTACGTGCTATGGATATGCAAGAGACCGGCCAGGCAGAAGAGCCGCTTACAGAAGAAGAACTCGTATCTGAGCTTGCCGAGTCAGGCATGGCCCGCGGCGGTTTGTACAGGCTCATAGGTATTTTCCTTGCAAGCAGCCCAAATGCCAACATGATTGAGGCTCTTGCTCAAGCCATAATTGACTCTGCAAATATTGAAGACGAACTCATGGCAGACGGCTTTAAAGACATGGCGCGCTATCTCGAAACCGATCTCACCAACTCAACCGTTCTTGATTTATTGGTAGATTACCGGCTCTCCGTTGGAAAAATTGAACCCTTCAAAGAAGACGACCCGCTGGGGACACCTCAGGAACAGATGGGAGCTTTGTGCGAGTCGCTCTGCACCCTTTGCTCCCGTATGTCAGAAACTTTACAAAGCAATGATTATGCTGAAGCCCTCAAGCTGGCTAATGTGCAGAGCGATCTCTATAAAGACCGCGTAGTCCCGCTCTTTACCACGTTTTGCGATGTTCTTGATGCAAAAGCCCAAACTCTGTTCTACCGGGGCACCTCAAAAGTAGCCCGGAGTTTTATGCAAGAAGAGCAGATGTATATAGAAGATACCATAGCCGCTATCCAAGAACTGATTGATGCACAGGAATAATGCTTCAGGATGAGGTGTAATAGAGCTTCGGTAGTTTGACATATTTTATAAGAAAAGGGCAGGCATACATTCCGTCCGAAGCGTTTTATGAGGCGAAAGCGGAGGATGGCATGTATGCC
>JAFWFL010000048.1 GCA_017515595.1 Coriobacteriales bacterium | reverse complement strand
TCAATCTTTCTGGCGGTGTAGGAATTGATTACCGCCCAGACCAGTCTGCAAATGATATCGCAATCATAGGCGAAGGTGTGCGCAAGGCATATGAACGCATTCTTGTACCAGCAGGAATGGGAGATATTGCCATACTGACCGAGCTTGGCAGATTTATGCTGGCACCTTTTGGAGGGCTTGTAACAACGGCTATCCACGAGAAGCATATTTATAAAGAATACATTGGCGTCGATGCATGTGCCGCAAACCTTATGCGTCCAGCGGTTTATGGTGCTTATCATCATGTAACTGTTCTCGGTAAAGAGAATGCCCCGCTTACAAACACCTATGATGTTGTGGGAGGACTCTGCGAGAACTGCGACAAATTTGCAAAAGACAGGCTCCTGCCCAAGATAGATATGGGCGACCTGCTATTCATTCATGACACCGGAGCCCACGGCTATTCTATGGGATACAACTATAACGGCAAGCTGCGCTCGGCAGAAGTTCTCTTGCAAAAAGACGGTAGTTTTAGGCTTATCCGCCGCGCAGAAACCCCGGAAGACTATTTTGCAACGTTTGATACCGTGACTCTAAAGAATCAGAGCACAATGGTACTTGATCTGCTCACCCAGGCAGACAATCAGGCCCAATCAGCTTATAGCGCGAGTAAAGCAGCTGCTTGGAAGCCCGGCAATTAGAAGCCAAATCCAGAATAACCAAACATTATGAACAAAGTATCTCTGAGGGTATATAGCTATCCTCAGAGATACTTTGTTCAAAGAGATATATTAATCAAGTAATGGTGGAGCCGCGGAGAATTGAACTCCGGTCCATAATCATCCCCTGAGGGCTTCTCCAGGCACAGGTTCCGTTTAGATCTTAAACAGCAGCCACACGGAGCCAAGCGATTGCTGTTCCAGTCTGTTTGGTCTTAGTTTGCAGCATACAGACCACATCTGCAAAAGCAGCCTTCTCAATGGCGTCTCACCGCGGTCGAAGGCATACCACGGGTCGACGTCGCTGTTATTAATTAAGCAGCGAGAGCATATTGCTTGTTGTCATTTATTTTGACAAGTACCCCTTATTAACGTGGCGAGGAGACCACGGCCTGCTTCACCTCTCAGAACAACCATGTCGAAACCAGTCGGCCCCACATCTGCTCAAAGATGTCTCTCCGCATGAGAGACATCTCAAGAAGAAGCGGGTGAAGTTTCACCCTGTCAAAGTACCTGCATCACTCAAATGGTGCAAGTGAGCGAAAGTGCATAGTAGTTGTTTAACGGTTACGTGTCAAGGACTTTTTAGAGAATAACCAGGGCCTTAGTAACCGTAAGGAATATCTGTTCCCATAACAACCATGATACCATAGCCATCGGGGATTCCCCAGGTATCGAGTCTTGGCTCGGTATATCCGCCCACAATCTCGGCAATTTGAGCAGCCAGTTCAAGATACGTGTCGTTTTGGTAGACCACTACGGTATAATCAAGGGAAATATTGGCAACTCCGGCATCAGTGGCACGCCATCCATTCTCGACAAGGGCTTGAGTGGCTTCGGCAGAACCCAAACCTCCGGCATAGGCGTCTTTGACATAAATATCGGTGTTGGCTTGAGTCGGAGTGGGAAGTTCCACTGTTCCCGGTGCACCGGTGGTAACACTGCCAAGTCCGGACTGAATCGCAGTATCGGATGAGGGGCGCTGACCGGCGTCAACCATTGCCATCATATGATTCCATGCTTCAGTATCGCTAATCTCATACCAGGTATCATTTGTGTAAGTTGCAATTGTTGGGTTCATGGTTGAATATACGTCAGAATTAATATCAATGCCGCGCATCGCCAAAGCGAGGTTTACAATCTGGTCAAGTGTAAAGTCAGTGCTTGCGTAGCCTGCGAGTGTATTAATGATATTGACCATTTCTACAGGTGAAGCGCTCATAATGCGCTGCAAAAGCACTTCGAGGACCTGTCGTTGTGCTGCTGCACGGTAACGGTCGCCGTCACCCATCTGGTCATAAGCATGGCGGATACGTACATAGTAAGTTGCATCATGACCGTTCAAAATCTGTGGGCCTGCCGGGAAGTAGGCATCTGTCCAATCATCATAAATCTCGAACGGAACATTGATTTCCAAGCCTCCGAGCGCGTCAATAATTGCCGCAAATCCGTCCATATTGACCTGGGCAAAGTGTGTAATGGGGACACCGGCAAATTCGCTGATTACTTCTATGGTTTTGGCCATACCGCCTATTGAATATGCATTGTTGATTTTCTGTTCTCTGCCGTTGATGGGATAAAGAGTGTCACGATGGATTGATACCAGAGCAACTTTTTTGTTACCAGGGTCTATACGCGCGAGTATGATGGTATCAGTCCTATAGCTGCCTTCATCTGAACCGTATCCCATCTCTGAGCCTTCATCGCCGTACATACGGTCATCGCTTGAGTCGACGCCAACAAGAAGCATATAAAACGGTGTCATATCAGACCAGTTACTCTGAAGCTCGGTGCTCTTTTGGTCTTGTACTGAGGCTTGGTAGTTTTGCTGAGCGCGTTGCTGGTTTTCATTCAGAACATTTTGAAGTTCCTGGTCATTACGATATTGCTCGTTAAGTCTGCACCCAATGCTCCCCATAAAGCTCGCGACAACAATTGCCGCAATCAAAACAATAGCGCCAATAACTGAAGCAATGATAATAATCAAACGCTTTTTGTTGCTTGGGGCGCTGCCGGTATTGGCATATGCTGACGAGCTGCGTGAACGGGTGCCTCGCGTTGTATTTTGTGATGTGTCGTTGGCTTGCTGCCTTGTGCGAGAAGATGTAGTTGTACGCGAAGCTGTGCTCGAACGTGCTGACGTGCTTGTGCGGCTTGTTCGCGGCTGGCGTTGTGCGCTGGGCCTGTCATCAAACTCATCATCCCAGGAATACTGGCTGTATGAATCCTGGCTGTATGAGTTTTGGTTGTTTGATTGGCGGTTATATCTCTCCGTCATATATGTCTCCTCAACATAAGCACAGATGTGGTGCATTTGGCCTGCATTATTATGCATTATGTAGTACATCCTGTCAAAAGAACAACTATCTATCATAGCGTTCATGTATGTGGCATTCATGGGCATATGCGTTCACCCCAAATTTAACAGGAAATTTAAAATGAGATTGCAAATCTAAAACCGGTGATAACATGAGCACCAATCGTGGTTTTTGAAGCATACGTTACATGAAGGATATTTTTGCCCCGGTATCTATTACAATGCGGCTTTAACAGTTTTGTGTGGTGGTGAGGAGCAGTTTTGGCAAGTACAAATGATGCATGGTTTGCTGGGGCCCATAGTGTCGCATCTTCTCCTATTGGAATATTCGACTCAGGTATGGGCGGGCTTACCGTAGCGCGTGCCATAAGCGATGCTCTTCCGCATGAATCAATTTACTATGTAGGCGACACACAACGTTGTCCTTACGGTTTGCGCACTCCCGGTGAAGTCCGTTTATATGTACGGCAAATTGGTGCGTGGTTTGCGCATCGAAATATCAAGCTTGTGGTAATAGCATGCAATACTGCAACGGCTGCCGCTTTGCCTTTAGCGCAGCGCACCTTTGGCGTTCCCGTTATTGGCGTTGTGGCTCCGGGTGCACGTGCGGCTGTTCAGACAACCGTAGCGCGCCGGGTTGGTGTTATTGCAACGCCCTTAACTGTTGCATCTGATGCATATGCCCGGGCAATAAAATCGCTTGATGCGGGCGTTGAGGTGGTATCGGTTGCGACGCCCGGTTTTGTAACCCTTGTGGAGGACGAGCTCGCGTCAGGGTTGCATCTTCATCAGGATTGGCGCAAAGACACCCAGGTGTTTATGACTCCGCAGGTTTGCGAGCAGGTTTCTCGGGAACTTGCTCCTCTAACCAGGGCGGGTATTGATACGCTTGTTTTGGGTTGTACACATTTTCCGTTGCTGACCCAGCCTATTCGCAAAGCGTTGGGAGACGGTGTGTGCATTGTAAGTTCTGCCGAGGAAACTACCCGCGAGGTTGCCGAGACTTTGGCTCGGCGCAACCAGCTTGCCGGCGATACCAACACGGTACGTCATAGGTTTGCGACTACGGGAGAAGATATTACGACATTCGCAGCTGCGGGCCAGTTCATATTTGGACGACCGCTCGCAAGTATTGAACACATAGATATTGCAGAGCTTGAAAGTCTTGTTGAATCCCAGGCATAATGTCTTACGGACCCGAAAGGAATCCTCATGCCACAAAACCAGCTTTCCGCATCAGAAAAAAGCCTTGCCGCAAAGCGCAGCTATGACCGTGCCGAGGGAGAAACGAGGCCTATCAGTCTCAAACGGGCTGTTATGCCCCATGCATTGGGATCTTGTTTGGCTGAGTATGGTGAGACGCGCGTACTCTGCGCCGCATCAATAGAAGAAGGTCTTCCCGGCTGGCGTATGCGTTCACATGCCGGCTGGATTACAGCAGAATATGCAATGTTACCCTGTTCGACATCAACCCGTTCACGCAGAGAAATTGCTGCGCGCAAAGGACGTTCTATGGAGATCGAGCGTCTTATTGGCAGGTCTTTGCGAGCGGTTTGTGATCTCAAAGCTTTGGGAGAGTTTACCGTTACCGTAGACTGCGATGTGATTAATGCTGACGGAGGAACCCGTACTGCCTCGGTTACCGGAGCATGGGTAGCGCTGCATGATGCACTCATGGCATGGATTGACGCCAAAAAGATTGCCCGGATGCCCCTCATTGACCAGGTAGCAGCTGTATCTGTAGGTGTAGTGGCAGGCAGGACATTGGTCGATCTTGATTATTTTGAAGATTCAAGAGCTGAGGTTGACATGAACCTGGTTTATACCGGTAAGCACGAGTTTGTGGAAGTACAGGGTACCGGCGAGCTGACTCCGTTTGATCGCAAGCGTTTAAACAGCCTGCTTGATGCCGGCGAAGAGGCTTTAGGCCGGATACTTACCCTGCAGGATCAGTGTGTTGGATGGAGCGAGTAATCATGGAGAATAAAGAACCCCAGATAGTTATGGTGGCAACGGGTAATGCTCACAAGATTGTTGAGATTCGGGAAATATTGTCTGATGTTATGCCCAACACTGAGTTCAGATCAATCAAAGAGCTTGGCGACGCTTATATTGAGCCCGAGGAAAACGGGCTGACCTTTGAAGAAAATGCATTTATTAAGGCAGAAGCAGCTCATGCTTTTACGGGTTTGCCGGCTATTGCAGATGATTCAGGTCTTGTGGTTGATGCGCTCAACGGAGAACCGGGGGTTTTCTCGGCCAGATGGGCAGGAGTACACGGGGATGATGCTGCAAACAACCGCAAACTTATTGAGAAACTCGAAGATATTTCTGAAGATGATCGCAGCGCCAGGTTTGTGAGCTGTGTTGCGTTTGTAAGCGATGAAATACGTTTTTGCGGGATTGGTTATTGCGAGGGGAGCATTGGCTTTGAAGAGCGGGGGAACAATGGTTTTGGATATGATCCGCTCTTTTTGCCCGATGACACTCCCGGCAAAACCATGGCAGAGCTGACTCCTCAGGAGAAAAACGCTATTTCGCATCGCCGTCACGCGCTCGATGCACTTGCAGATGAATTGCGTGAAATACTGTAACTTATAATTGCTGCATTTGGCTAAAAGGAATAAAAACCAGAGGATTTGGCTCATGAGGGGCAATGATTTTTTCCATCCAGGTAACGCTGTACCATGAGCTGAATTTATAACCACAATTATTGAGGGTACCAACCGTACGGTATCCCATATGCTCGTGGAATCCAATCGAGCCGCCCTCATCTGCTGAGGTAATAACCGCGATAAGATTTGTGACGTGTTGCGCGACGAGAAGCTCTTCAAGACGGATGTACAAAAGACTCCCAAGATGCTTACCCCGGGTTTTCCAATCAAGGTAAATGCTGACTTCCGCTGAGTGGCTGTATGCTGCCCGGCCATAGAAAGCATGGGCGTATGCATAACCTAAAAGAGTTTCAGGTTCGTTTGTATCAAAAACCACAAGATAAGGATGGGTCAAAAGCATAGTACGTATACGCTGTTCAAACTCTTCTATGGTGGGAACCTCGGTTTCGAAGGTTATGGCGGTATTATTCACGTAGTATTGATAAATGGATAAAAGCTTTTGGGCATCTTTTGGCGAAGCCAGACGAACAGCATATGACATGTGTATTTCTCCTTTAAAGACCGGATATGTGGGCGAATAGCTAGAGGTTTGGTTTTTGGTGTCTGGGCATATCCAAGTCGTTGGTATCAATCCAAATCGAAAACGGTCCGTCATTTGTAAGCTCAACCTGCATTTCGGCAGCAAAAATACCGGTTTCTACGTGGCCGATGTCATGCTCAACAAGGGAACAAAAATATTCATACAAGCGCTTTGCTTCAGCAGGATCTGCGGCATTGCTAAATGAGGGACGGTTTCCCTTGCGGCAGTCTGCATAGAGCGTAAACTGGCTTACCACAAGGATTTCTCCCTGCACGTCCTCAAGCGAGAGATTTGTTTTGCCCTGAGAGTCGCTCATAATGCGAAGTTTTAATATTTTATTCCAAAGACGCTCTGCCTGAGCCTCGGTATCGTTTTGCCCGACACCAAGCAAAATAAGATAGCCGTTTTTTATTTGGCCTGTTATTTGGTTTTCTACCAAAACCTTCGCCTGCAGTACCCGCTGTATGAGCGCTCGCATGTTTGCTCCCTTGCTAACTTACCCATTTTAATGGAAAAGCTTATCACAGAGTTTACCGGTAAATATGATCAGAAGCGCTTAACCTATCAATTACGCAATATCGGTGCATGTACTTGAAAAAGCAGCTGTTATTCGTCAACATTACCACTATACGTCAAAGCGCGTATTGCGGCTTTGAGTTGTAACGGCAAATGCCGGGAGAGGAGTTTTGTATGGCAGAGGTCAAGTTCTATAAGTGCCAGCATTGCGGCAATATTGTTATGATGGTTGATGACAAAGGTGTAAACCCGGTTTGTTGCGGCGAAAAGATGCAGCTTCTTGTCGCCGGCGCCGTAGATGCGTCGGTTGAGAAGCACGTGCCCGTTATTGAGAAACTCGACAACGGCCATCTTAAGGTGACCGTAGGCGCAGTAGCACATCCTATGGCCGAGGAGCATTATATTGAGTGGATTATGCTGGTAACTGAGGACAGCAGGTTTATGCGCCTCCTCAAACCGGGCGATGAACCTCAGGCATTCTTTGGTTCAGCCGAGCACGGTGTCGTTTATGCTTACTGCAATTTGCACGGCTTGTGGAAAGCTGAATTTTAAGTTTGCTTTCCGGTAAGACGTAAGTTCTTGTATTGATGTATTAAAAGTGCCAAGTGAGCAAAACCCTTGGCACTTTTTCTTAGAGAGGGTTTGCCGTGAAAATTGCACTTGCTCAGATAGGGTCAATACCCGGAGATTTTTCTCAAACGGTTGATCATATGCTTGAGACGGCTTACCAGGCAAAACGCCGGGGAGCAGACCTTATTGTGTTTCCTGCAACGGTGTTTTGCGGGGCATATCCCCAGGGTCTTGCCGAGTCAAGCGCATTTATGCTTGATATGCTTGATGCACTGGCCTCTTTCTCCGAGAATACGCCTCTTTTAGCAGCGGTACCCGCATATATCAATGATGATTATATGTGTTATACCGAGATATTTATGTGCGCCAAAGGTATTTGCTGTCCCGTTCGTGCGCGCAATGCACGCAGACCCGGTCTTGAAGATACACCTCCGGTGGCCATAGATGCCGTGTGGACAATTGATGGGTTAGACATTGGTTTTGTCACGAGTGATGCTCAGTTTTTACCGCAGCGTGAAGACCATGATGTTGATATTTACATAACTCCGATTTCGTTTAATGCACATGATCCGGCTACATTTGGTGTGGCAGGTTTTGCCGAGAGCCCCTTTGCCGATATGATTGCTGAGTCAGACTGCTGGTTTGCGATAATGCAAGGTGTTGGAGCTTATGATGAAATGATTATTCCGGGAGGTAGTTTTGCGGTAGATCCTCTGGGCATAATTGCATGCTCCTGTTTAATGTTTGAAGAAGATCTTGCATTTTTTGATGTGGTTCCAAAAGATGAGGAACCTCCGCATATTGAGCCCAGACCTGGCACATATGTTGGATATCCTGCAGATGAAGTGCAAAAGCTTCCTGATTCCGAACTTACGGGGCTTCTTTATAAAGCGCTTGTTCTCTCAATAAGAGATTATGTACATAAGAGCGGTTTTCACGATGTTCTGGTGGGGCTTTCGGGCGGTATCGACTCTGCTGTGGTTGCAACTATGGCAACCGATGCGCTTGGTTTTGAGCACGTAACAGGTGTTCTTATGCCCGGTCCGTATTCGAGTGAAGGCTCGGTCACTGATGCATGTGAACTTGCACGCGCACTTGGCATCAAGACTATAAAAGTCCCCATAACGGACATGCATAGCGCCGTTAAGCAAGGTATTGCTGACTGTGCCCAGACGCCTGTCGCGGGCCTTGCGAATGAGAATCTTCAGGCGAGGTTGCGTGGTACTATACTCATGACGCTTTCGAATATGTATAACTGTTTGGTACTCAATACCGGCAACAAGAGCGAATCAGCCATGGGTTACTCGACCTTGTACGGTGATACCGTTGGAGCATTTAGCCCTATGTGCGATATTTATAAACATGATGTTTATAAACTTGCCCAATGGCGGAATACCCGGGGAGGAGTTGCTCCTATTCCGCAATCAACGCTTACAAAACCACCTTCTGCCGAGCTTTCGAGCGGTCAAACAGACGAGGCTTCTCTTGGATACCCATACGATCTCATTGATAAAGTTTTAGAGATGCATATTGAGCAAAATATGAGTGCTCAGGAAATTGCTCGAGAAGGTATGGATCCCAAAGCAGTCGAGTACATTCTTAATACTTGCAAAAATAATGAATACAAACGCCGCCAGGAACCTATGGGACCCATCGTGTCGCAGATGCCGCTTGTGGAGCGTGGCTGGCCTGTTGTTTTGGGTTGGAAAGACCGCGTACACCCAACTGATCCTGCAGACGAGAAGGTCACGGAATGGCTCAGTGAATCTTTGGGCTTTGATGCTGACGAAGACTTTTTGGAAGAATTTGAAGCAAGCCCCGTTGCGGTTGTTCTTGATGCGATGATTGCTCGTTCAAGCGGTCAAGACCAGATTATTGGCATGCTAAGCGACCTGGGTTTCTCGGCTCAAATGACCGGCCAAGGTCCTCAAATGGACGGGTATATGGGCTTCCCTATCTTCTCAAAGAACTAAAGAATCATTTTCCTGTCATAGTAACAGAGAGACGGGCAAAGACCGTCTCTCTGTTATACATCTGTTACTAAAATACCTTGTAAAACAGGCAATTAATGGCGGGCGGTTTCTGCTGTTGGTGTGATGTGCGTAGTGAGGGGGACCTCAGCTTCGGCAGGAACGGTGACGTTGTAGGTTAGTACTACCTGTTCGCCGGGACCCAGACGGAAGAGGCTCCAAAGTACCTCATGATCACCGTAATATGCTAAGCTCATACTGCCGGAGCTGGTAATGAGATCAGTAAAGTATCCGCCCATAGGAGCAAACAGGTACATTATGGTTGACATATCGCCTCTGCTGTTTACATAACCGTAGTGTGCAAGCATATATTCAGGAGCGGTATAAACATCATTCCAAGTCATATCATTACTAAGAATAGTTGTGACCGGATATGTGGCAGTACCGTTTTCGTTGACCCATGGTTCTCCAATAGAAGTTTCTTCATGAATCCACCAGTCGATTTTGCTCCATGAATCATCATTGAAATAGACACCCAATACAGGGGTTTTTACGTCATTATACAGTTCGCCGGAGCATCCGAGAGTTCTGCAGATTTCTTCCTCGCCCGGGTCGGCAAACCACACGATTAAACGATGCTCATTTATTGCGCGCATGAGCGCTTCAAAGAGGTTCGAGAAGTCAATGTTGTTAATGCCGGTGGAGACGATTTTGTTTACAACGGCGCCTGCTGCAAGGGCAAAGTATTCGTCTTGGAGATTATTGTTGTTAGGCCAATAATAATATGTGTCATGAAGCAGGATGCGCGCGGCGTTGTCACCTGTCAGTATGTCTCCGTCGGGTATTTGTGTATCACCAAAGACGCCAACAATGTATTGGAGTACAAACGGGTCAAGCGCTATAATGCCGTCGTAGGTAATGCCAAAATTAGCTGCGAACATTTCGTTCCACACATAACAGGCACGTGGGAAATCAGGAATAATTGTGACATCCCCGGCGACATTACCTAACCGGTCGTTAAAGAGAGCTTCTTTGGCATAGCTAAAATCATAGTATATACCATATTCATCAAAAGACTCGCGTGATATAACGCTGCCTATTGATACATGGCCGTTTGTAACCGTAACGGGAATGAATGCACCGGCAAAACCTCCCAAGGATTTGATTTCGCAGTTATTCATTGCGACAACAAGATAATGCCGCTCGCCGTAGCAACCTAAGATATAAGGTAGTTCGCGAACTAACGCTGAGTTGTCATTAAGGAGACTGCTCGCTATATTGAGCGGCTCTTGAATCTGGTCAACAATGGTATTGATTTGGTCAAAATGATCCGAATGCGGTAAACTGCCGGCTTTACGTGCGGCTTGGGCAACAGCCGGTCCCAGTTGGACAAAGATGTCACAGTATGACTGCAGCGCAGGTCCGTTAATGTTACCGTTTGCATAGAGACTCTGACGCGGATAATTAATGAGCGTTGGGAGAGTGGGAACAAGAATTCCCTGGACTACATTATCTGCAAAGTTAACAAGTTCACGGGCTGCTTTTACATCAGAGCCGTATGCAGGGAGTTTTTCCGCCAATTCCCATAGAGGGGTATCAACTTCTGATTTGATATTTGAAAGCGAACTTATGATTTGGTTTGACGTTGTTTGCATTTTCTCGGTGTTTCCGCTAATGACGGCTTCAACAAAGTCATTTGCGGTAGTTGAGAGAGGAGCGGCTTCATTTTGGATTCTCTCAACTGATTGGTAAAAATTGTATCCGGCAAAAGCAATGCCTCCGCAAAGTGCCAAAAACACCACAACAAGAAGCAGGAAAACTATGAGACCAATATGACGCTTTTTCTTTTTGGACTCTCCTGTAACACCTGTTTTATCTGAGGAATTAGCATCCGGGCTTGAAAGCGGACTTTGCACAGTATTCTGTTCAGAAGCTTTTGTATATGTTCCGGTTTTTTGACCAGCGGTTGCTGCTCTATACTCTCCGGTATTTTGTGCGGCAATACTCAAAATGGCTCCGGTATTCTGATTGGGACTTTGGGGTTGCCAGCCGGTATTTTGAGCGGAACTTTGCATAAAAGAACCGGTATCCTGAAGAGGATTTGGTGTATACCAGCCGGTATCCAAAGACGGACCCTGCCCATACCATCCGGTATTTTGTGAAGTATCTTGTGAATTCCACCCAGAATTCTGGGCAGCATTCTGCATAAAAGCCCCGGTGTCCTGAACCGGATTTTGCATATAAGTCCCAGTTGCTTGAGTGGGATTTTGCATGAAAGCTCCGGTGTCCTGAGTGGGATTTTGCATAAAAGCGCCGGTGTCCTGAACCGGATTTTGCATATAAGCCCCGGTATCTTGAGCAGGGTTTTGCATGAAAGTCCCGGAGTCCTGAATGGAGCTTTGTGCATACCATCCGGTACTTTGAGCAGAATCTTGAGGATAAGACGTTTGAGGATATGATGCGCTTGGCATGGATTGTGCAGGCATATAAGCAGGCACATAAAATATGTATGGGTTGCCTTCTGTTACAGGCTGAGGTTGCGCGACTTGTTCTTCCTGAGTACTGAGGACTCTTGTAAAAGCATCCGTTGAAGTCCCGGTGCCGTTAGGGGCAGCTTTGTCTTCTGAGAGATTAAAAACAAAGATATTTTCTCCGTTATCTTGACTATTAGTAAAACGCTTGTCATCAGGAAGCCGGTCAAAAGTAGAACGCGGGACCATAAGGAGCCTTTCACATAGATGTCACCATAGATACATACACACAATTTGATATTCTACTTTTTTAACATGTATTAAGAGTGAAGATATGCAAATCTCTTATGTCTGTTCGACAAAAAGCCACATGATGTGTTCTCAAAAGTGGTAATGTGTATGCCGCAATTATTATCTGCAGGCTAAAAGCCTTGGTCTGCCCGTTAGAGGTCTGTATATGGCATCACATATGGCTTCTCAAAAACGCCGGAGATTTAATACTTTCTCGAGCTTGCTTGATGTAGTCATTGTTGTTGTATCGATGGCAATCGCATACTGGATTCGCTTTACGGTGCTCGAAGGCGATGATCCGGTTGGTGACTTAACATATCACCTTTTATGGGCGCTGGCAATTTCTCCCGTTTTTATATTTTTGTATGGATTATTTGGAGCCAATGATTTTAAGTCATCGAGCGTTGACCTTAACCGTTTGCTTGGACGCTCTATTGCTGCAACAACACTTTCTGTTTCGTTATTCATTGTTTGTATTTTTGTTTTTAATATTAACCGAATGTCCCGTTGGCTTATTGTTATCTTCTGGGTTTCTGCTACTTTATTGAGTTGTTTAAAGGTTATTGTTTTTAGTCATTATTTAAGGAGCTTGCACAGAAACGGCTTGGAACAAAGGCGCGTTGTTCTTATTGGTGCAGGCCCTTTGGCTTACGCGTATTATACCGGTGTTACGAGCGAAGAAGCAAGCCCATATAAGGTTCTCGGTAATATTGGAGTTCGCGCCATTAGCGGCAATCTTTTATATTTGGGCAGTTATGCTGATATTGACGTTGTGCTTGATACACTCAATCCTGATGAGGTAATTGTAGCGCTTGAGTCGAGTGAGCATCTTTTGCTCGAAGACATTCTCTTTGTATGCGAAAAAAGTGGTTGCAAAGTATCAATTTTGCCCTTGTACTACCAGTATCTTTCGAACAGGCCTCATATTGGTATTGAAGGCGGAATTCCGCTTATTAATGTGAACCATGTGGTAATTGATAATCTTGGTTACAGCTTTGTGAAGCGTACATTTGATATTGTGGGCTCAATTCTTCTTATTGTTTTTACATCGCCTATCATGCTGATTGCTGCGATCGGAACAAAGATCTCTTCGCCCGGACCCGTAATCTTTTCTCAGATTCGTGTAGGGCGTGGCAGGGAAATCTTTAAAATGTACAAATTTAGATCGATGCGTGTTGACTCCGGTGAGAGTACCGGTTGGACAACCACAGGTGACCCGCGTCGCACACGCTTTGGCGCTTTTATGCGCAGATTCTCAATTGATGAGCTCCCACAACTCTTTAATGTACTTAGGGGAGATATGAGTTTGGTAGGACCGCGACCTGAAATCCCGGAGTATGTTGAACGTTTTAAGACAAGTGTACCTTTGTATATGGTTCGTCATCAAGTGCGACCCGGCATGACCGGTCTTGCGCAAATTAACGGACTCAGGGGAGATACCTCTATAGAAGAACGTGTGCAATACGACCTTTACTACATTAATAACTGGTCTATATTGCTCGATATCCAGATTCTTTTGCTGACACCTACCAGAGGTGTATTTAAAAATGATCAAGAAACGCTTATGACAAAAAATGGGTAAACAAGAGTGCCTGCCAAATGTGCAGCAGGACAAAAATAGGTAGAATAAATTTCATTTTGTTGCGCAATTGTTTCTTAGAATCAGGTATTATACACATCGATGGGTTTAGTCAAGAGTTTATTTTAAGTGTTTAATGACGGCGAGGGAGGTCTTACGCACATGACAATGGCTGCGGTTACCGCGTTTGACCTCGATGGTACTCTTCTTGACGGGCAGAGCGGTTGGCTCATTGTAAGATATCTCTCCAAGCACGACTATATATCAAAAAAGACCACGGCTCTTTGTGCATGGTGGGGAGTGCGTTACAAGTTGCACCTGCCATTGCGCCAGGACGAAGTTCGCGAACATATTTTTAAAGATCTCGGAAGATTTGGACCTGAGCAGGTTCACGATATCATGGAAGCATTTCATAATGAAGTTATTGCTCCCCGTTATAAGAAACGTGGTATTCAGGAGCTGAAGTCTCGTATAGAAGCAGGGGAGCATGTAATTCTTATTTCAGCCACATTTGATGAACTTGCACAAATTGCACGCGCATACTTGGGTTGCGAAGCCGCACTTGCCACGAGGATGGAGATGACTCCTGATGGCAGGTTTACCGGACGTGTATTAGGAGAAACCTGCGAAGGCGGAGAGAAGGTCCTGCGTATTAACGCTTGGGCTGACAGCTGTTTTGGAAAGAACGCCTGGAGTTTGGTACGGGCATATGGCGATCATCATTCAGATATTCCCATGCTCGAGTCTGCAAAACAGGCTTTTGCAGTTGATCCCGGTACTATGCTCAAGCATGAAGCAGCTCAGCGTAACTGGCCTGTTCTTGAATGGCGCGATGATGCCTAAGCGTCAACAATCGGCAAAGAAAAAGCAAGTTCGTATAAAACTACCTGATCCCGAACCAATTTCTTTTGAACCGCAAGAATTCAGGGCAAAGATTCGTCATCTTGCGCGCCCGCTTTGGCGTGAACTACCATGGCGTAACATTCATGATGCATACAGGGTCTGGCTGAGCGAAGTTATGCTTCAGCAAACGCAGGTTTCAAGAGTGCTTGCTCGTTGGCAGCTTTGGCTTGATCGTTTTCCTCATATTTATGAGCTTGCTTCTGCTTCTGATGCTGAGGTACTCGAGGCCTGGCAGGGAATGGGCTATAACCGCCGCGCGCTTGCCCTGCACGAAACAGCACAAATCATTGTCCGTCAATACCGGGGCTCGTTTCCGCATCATCATGATGAGCTTTTAAAGCTTCCGGGAATTGGTCCTTCGACAGCAGCCGGAATCAGAGTATTTGCTTTTGATGAGCCTGACATTTATTTAGAAACAAATGTGCGTACGGTTTTTATTTATGAACTTTTTCCTCAGGCAGCCGCAGTGTCAGACTCAGCGCTTATTCCTCTTATAAGAGCAACATGCCCCGGTGCCGGTGAAGATATACGCAGCTGGTATTATGCTCTGCTTGATTACGGTTCTTGGTTAAAGCACGAGGGTCTCAATGCTTCTCAGCGTTCTGCCGGTTATGTACGGCAAACCCCGTTTGAGGGTTCTCACCGGCAAAAACGAGCCGAGACGGTGCGCATTCTCCTCGCAGCCCGCAAACTGGGCACTTTGCTTGATACTCAGAAGATCATAGATCTTTTAATACAAGAGGAGATTACAAACGGAAGACCTGTCCCGAGCCGTGAAGAAGCCGCAGATATTCTCAGCGAACTTGAACAAGAAGGTTTTTGCACCCAAACTCCATATGGCTGGGCTGTAGGACGAGAAGTACAATAGAAACCTTGATATGTCTTTATAGGTTCTCTGTGGATATCTATGGTAGTTAACGGGGAAAGCGTAGAATTAATACGCTCCTCAAGAAACCGCATGTTTTGAGGGTTTGTGGGTATCAGGTGCTTGTTTGTAAGAGCCAAATGTCATAAAGGAGAAGATGCACTATGGATTTCGAAAATTCTCAGACCAAAAAGAATCTCGAATTTGCTTTTGCAGGTGAGTCGCAGGCCACCAACAAATATGCTTATTTTGCATCACAGGCCAAAAAAGAGGGCTATGTAGGAATTTCCGAGATCTTCACCGAGACTTCGGGTAACGAGCGCGAACATGCAAAGCTTTGGTTCAAATATCTCCATGGTGGAAAGGTTCCCTCAACAGCCGAGAATCTTGCAGCCGCAGCAGCTGGTGAGAATGAAGAGTGGACCAAAATGTACAAGGAATTTGCCGAGACCGCCCGCGCTGAAGGTTTTGACGAGATAGCCGCAAAATTTGAGGGTGTCGGCGCAATCGAGAAAGCTCATGAAGAGCGTTATCTCAAGTTGCTCAAGCGTCTTGAGGATGGAGAGGTCTTCAAGCGTGACGATGTTATTGTTTGGAAGTGCCAGAATTGCGGTCATCTCCATATTGGCGCAGAAGCTCCGGAGATTTGCCCCGTTTGTGCACATCCAAAAGCTTACTTTGTTGAGCAAGCTATTAATTACTAAGATTTGTTAAGGGTATTTATCCTATAATTAATTAAGAGTTCCCTGGTTATCGTTTGTCTAAGTATGACGTTAACCAGGGAAATTTGTTTGCCAAAGCAAGGACGGTTAAGATTCGATACCCAAGATACTCGCTATCTGAGAGGCAGAAAGCGATGCAGTGCCGGATACTTTGACAACTTTATCAAGTTTGATCTCATCGCCCTGTTTAAAATTTGAGGTTTTCTCATCAAAAGGCGTCACAAACACCATGAGCATGCCAAGCTCTTGAGGACCTAACATGCCTTCGGTAACTGCTGCGCAAACACCGTCATCTATCACAAAGTAATGAATGCTTGTCAAAACAAGGTCTGCATCAACGTCTCCCCACCATCCTGCTTTGGTGTGTTTTTTGACGTATGTAGTTATGGCTTTGATAGCACGTGATGAAAGTTCATCATCATCGAGCGAAACCATCTGTGCGGGCGATAAAGAATCACCGTTGACAAGGTTATAATTCGAACCGCTTAAGAATGCATAGCTGCCGGTAGCGCCTGTTGATTTGGAACCTGTGTCTACAAAACTTATGGAACCTTGTGTAAGACGGGTAACAAGAATCGTACGTTTTTGATAAATATCCGCTTGTTCTTCAGCGTCATCTTCAGATATTGTTTTTGATGTTTCAAAAGCGTCACTGGCTGCTTTTTCATTACGGGCATTGAGCCAATCGATAATTGCCGTATCGCCGGTAGAAGAAAGGGCCGGATAGGTAAAATTACCGGCTTTGTCTACAAGCTTTGTCGTGAAAGACCACGTTGTGTCAACAGGATTTTTTGACGGTAACGGGGGAGTAGCTGATAGAAGACTTATGCGAGGCTCTTGCTCCTGCTGAGCCGTGTTGTTTGAATCGCTTTCTTGCTGGAGGACATCAGTGGCTTGCAGATTTGTGGCTGAGGTATCGGTATTGAGTTGGGTAGGAGTTGTAATACCAAAGAATTCTTGTGGTATTATGCCTGATGTGAAACCAAAAAGTACGGCAGAGATTGCTATCAAAGCAATGACAGCAAAAACAATCCAGGTTTTATCATGCTTAGGAGCAGGGTTATCAAGACCCGGGCGGATGGGCGTTTCGAGAGTAAGACCTTGTTCAGGCGTAAGATTGCTACCCGATGAATCCGAGCCTACCTGTGTATTGTTTATATTGGCTGTTTGTGTTTGAGGAGCGGCTTGTTTCGTAGGAGCATGCGGTGTTTGAACCGCACCCGTTTGCTGTGCGGCTACAGTGTCCACACCCTGTTGTGATGCCATGTTATGTTGCGCATGTGCTCCGGATTGTGAGCTTGGGAGTTTATAGATTATTTTGCCGTTGGCATCTATAAACAGTGTCGCACCACAATCTGAGCAGCTCCACATACCCGCGAGTATATTTGATCCGCAATTCGGGCAAAACAAAGTAACTCCTTCTGCTAATCTGACAAATCTCATTTTACAACCAATTAATGTCCCTGTGTATACCAGTAAAAGAATTCACGATTTTACACCCCCCGCGTTTTCAACGGTGTTTGATAGTAGTTCTGTTTCTCAGAGTAGTATATGAGCGTCAGTAATACCGGCGCTCATATACTACTCACATACACAGCAAAGAGCCTCATGAAAATACTGAAGAAATAATTCAAATATTAAAATATTGCTCATAAAATATTAAAACATATACAGTATTGATTATTCTGAGAATCTACGTGTTTATACTCTTTTGCATATGTCTCTTTTCTACAATATTTTTAATTTGAATCATATGATTTATGTAGAAAGGAACCTGATGGTTTCGATTCATTCTATTATATATATATTAATATATGTATTGTCTGCCAGTTTTCCTATTGTTGTTTTCTCAGGCAGAAGTTTTGGCAGATGCCTTCCTCTGGTCTTTTTGCTGCCACCGTTGCTGCTTTTTACCAGCGGCGTTATTTTTAACACATTTATTATTGGTAATATCGCTGTAATTCTTCTCTGTGTAACAAGTATCTTCATAAGTGTTAAATCGCTTATTACAAATAAAAATGTCAAAAGAATTCTGCAATTATACTTTGACTCGTCATTTTTTTTATTTTTAATCCTATTTTTATTAATAACAGTAATAGATTTCAATAGGCAGTTTACCTCCTGGGATGAATTCTCGCATTGGGGAATAATGGTACAGGAAATGCTGCGCCTCGATACTTTTTATACGGTTCCCGAGTCAGTATTGCTTATACATAAAGATTACTTACCTTTTGCCTCTTTGATAGAGTATTATATTTGCATATTTAATGGAAGCATGTTTAGTGAATCTATTTGTTATTTTGCTTTACATATAACGATTATGTCGATAATGGTTTATCTGTTTACGCATATAAACTATAAATATAGTACTTCAATACTTGGCGTAATCCTAGAAGTGGTATTATCAACTGGCCTTATACTTATACTATGTATGCTAAAATCCTTCGCCAGTACGTATTTTCTTACTATTTATGCTGATGTACTGCTATCATGCTTATTGGCTTTGGGATTATATTGTGCTTTGTGCACAGATTTATTGAAACCCTACAATAGTATTTTTTTTACCATAGTTCAACTGTCAATGGTATTAACCAAACAAATGGGGCTGGCCTTTAGTGCGCTGTGTATTGGTGTGGTATTTTTAAGATATGTTTTAGAATGGCTGCAGCATAAAAAGGCAGCAAAATCCAATGAACCGTTTATAGAAAAACGTCATGTAGTGTATTTAATAATGATGTGCTTGCTGCCTTTGGCATATATGATGGCTTGGGAATTCTATACTGACAATTATCTGCCGGATAGGTATTATTTCAATTCAGTTCTGAGTTATGCCACCCGGCAGTTTAGTGTTTCTGATATCAGCGTTCAAGGTTTTGCAGAAATACTGCTGGGTTCAGCGGGCGAAGCATGGCAGTTAGGAGTAAAGTCTGCCTATTTTGAAGCGCTTTATATGCAACCGATTTTTGAAGGAACCATTAGTTTACCGTTTTTCCAGATCATAATTTGTATATGTATATGCTTTGTTGCATTATATGTTATGTATCGTAAGAGCAACAGCATTAAAAGGTTAATTGTTGTTGCAATAGTCGCTCTCATTCTCGGAACTATTGGTTATTTGTTTTCTCTACTGGCTTTATACCTGTTTTGCTTTGGCTGGTATGAAGGAGAAAAGCTCGCATCTTTCGAACGGTACATGGGTTCATATGTATATGGATTAATCATATTTCTTGTGGCCTTCATAGTATATGTGTTTCGCTATCAAAAATACGGTATTGAGAATCCGGCGTCAGACAACAGTAATTATGTTGCAAAAAATGTTCTGTCCCAAAATCTTATGTTCGTTGTTATTATTGCAGTATTAATTCTGTGTCAAGGCGGTACGGGTTTGAAAACACTGTTTGTTACACCCGATTATCAATGGATATATCCTAAAGAACAAGAGGCAGAATTTATAAATAGCTTGTCGTATGAAAAAGATTCTATTTACTGTATCTATCAAGACCAAGATGCATTTAGGGCTACGCTTGTTAACTATTATTTAACGCCGCATAGATCAAACGGGTGGTATGCGAGCTCATTTGGTGTTGAAGCCGACCCTGTTTCTTTTATTATTACCAGTGAAGATTTTCTTTTGTACCTTGAAGGATTTGATAAATTGTATTTAGGATCGGTTGACGGGTATTTCATAGAACAATTTGGACAGTACTTTGATAATCCAAACGATATTGCCGAATGTTCTTTGTATTCTGTTGATTATACTGACAATGGGTTAAAACTTCATTTAATTGAGACGATGGAAACAGATTAATATAATTACCGGTATTTAAAGAACGCTGAACCTATGTTTCATGATGACGGCTTGGCATAAAGGGAGAGAGATAGGTTATGAGGTCACAGTTTACAGAAGAAGACACGACTTTCAATGATGGAAGTAATGTCGCTGTATTAATACCGTGCTATAATGAAGCTTCTACCATAACAAAAGTTGTCCGGGATTTTAAACGTGAGCTTCCGCAAGCTCGTATATATGTTTATGATAATAATTCAAATGATGATACCGCAGCATTGGCTTTAGACGCAGGTGCGGTAGTAATTCGCGAACCACGGCAAGGCAAGGGTAACGTGGTTCGTCAAATGCTGAGAGATATTGAAGCAAAATATTATGTATTGGTTGACGGTGATGATACATATCCCGCAGAAAAGGTACATGAGCTTTTAAGACCTCTTGAACAGGGTTTGGCTGACCATGTGGTAGGTGACCGGTTAAGTAACGGAACATATGTACGAGAAAATAAACGTGCATTTCATAATGCAGGAAATGATCTTGTCTGCTGGTTGATAAATTTATTATACGGTTTTAAATATGCTGATGTAATGTCCGGGTATAGAGCATTTAATCATACATTCGCAAAAACACTGCCTATTCTATCACCTGGTTTTGAGTTAGAGACAGAATTATCTATCTTTGCGGTTGACAGGCGTTGGCGTATTAGTCAGATTCCTATTGAGTATAGAGACAGGCCCAAAGGCTCTGTTTCAAAGCTTAATACATTTTCTGACGGAATGAAAGTTTTGAAGTGTATATTTTCCTTGTTTAAGGATTATAAGCCATTAGGGTTTTTCTCTATTATGGCTGCGCTGTTCTTGTTGGTAGGACTTGCTATAGGCATTCCCATAGTGATTGAGTTTAGTTATACCGGATTGGTTGAACGATTACCATCTGCATTAGTGGCAGTAGCGTTTTGTGGACTTGCTGCTCTTTTATTGGTTTGCGGTCTGATACTTGATACGGTAGTAAAAGGGAACCGTAGAGCATGGGAGCTTGAGGCAATAAAATACTTTGACAATAATTCGTATAGTTAGTTTATTGCAATGATCTGTCATGCTTTTTGCTCTTTTCCGGTAAAACTCCGGGCTGCTGTTTCATGGGTTCACAATGGAGAACAAGGAGAACAGTTGCGGGTTTCGCGTGAAGATTGGCTTTTTCTCGCCGAGATGGTGAGTAAGGGTTTATAATCTCCTGCTTGGAAGGATGGCAGAGTGGTTGAATGCAGCGGTCTTGAAAACCGCCGTGCGGTGACCCCGTACCGAGGGTTCGAATCCCTCTCCTTCCGCCAGAAGGATAAATGAGCGCCGCGAGGCGCTTTTTTGTTTAAGGGGGCGAATTTCACAATGTCTGTTAACGGAGAAGAGCTCAAGATACATACTCCGCTTGACCCCGAGCAGGATCTTATTGAGGTATTCAAGTGGTTCCATATGCATCCTGAAGTCGGGTTTTCTGAGGTTAAAACAACAGCCAAAATCAAGGAGCTTTTAAGCCTGATGCCCGGTGTAGAGATGTTGGACCTGGGTCTTGAGACCGGTGCTTTAGCGCGCGTTGTGGGAGATCCGAGCGGCCCCGTTGTTGCGTTCAGATCTGATATTGATGCGCTACCCATAACCGAGGATTCGGGCGTGGAATATACTTCGCTGCATCCTGGCTGTATGCACGCATGCGGGCATGACTTTCATCTTACCAATCTTTTGGGAGCTGCCCGTATACTCGGCGAAATTGCATCACAAAATGATGCTTCAAGCCGTATTCCCGGAACGGTCGTATTTGTTTTCCAGCCCTCTGAAGAAATAAATAACGGAGCAGGGAAAATAGTAGCAACCGGTAAATTGCAGGAACTTGGCGTTCAGCAAATGTTTGGTTTGCATGTAGACGGTTCTGTTGACTCCGGTTTGGTTGCTGTCAAGCCGGGACCTTTACAGGCGGCCGTGAACTATTTTACCATTACAGTTAGAGGCCGAGGCGGGCATGCTGCATACCCTCATAGGACGCTCGATCCTATTCCGGCGGCAGCACGAATGGTCATTTCTTTGCAGGAAATTGCGAGCCGTGCCGTGAAACCGTTTGAACCTGTTGTTGTTACGGTAGGAAGGTTTACTGCGGGGACTACACATAACGTTATTCCTGATACTGCCGAGCTAGAAGGTACCGTGCGTACTTTTAACGAGGAAGTGCGGGCACTGGTATATGAAAAGATGCTTCAAAAGTGCAAGGCATTAGAAGCAGAGGGTTATACCGTGGATCTCTACTGGCGGGCAGATTGTGATGCTGTGATAAACAATCCTGAACTCATCGATATGATTCGCAAAGTTGCCCAGGGTCTGAATCTCAAAGTAATTGATGGTGAAGCGGTTATGGGAGGCGAGGATTTCTCGGAATACTCCAAGATTTGTCCTACTGCTTTCTTTAAGGTGGGAGTTGCATCTCCTGCCGGAGGACATACTCCGCGTTTTCGCGTTAATGCCGAGTCTTTACCGCAGACTGCTAAGCTGACTTCTGCTATTCTTACTGAAGCTTTAAGGCGTCTTTGCAAATCAGCGTAATTGATAATTTATCTAAAAGAACGACATACTAAGGCGGGTCTGACCAAAAGGTTTTCCGGTCAGACCCGCCTTGTATTGATGCGTAGAAAAGCTTTTGATGTTATGTCTCAGGTTCCTGTGAACCAGACTCGGTGTTTTGAATAGGTAATTCTTCAGAATCGGAGCTGTTTTCAGGTTCCGGAGCCGGGGGCGTTGCATAAATGTATATGGTTGAGCCTACGGGTTGCGAAGAATCGCCGCTTGGGTCTGTGTATGCTACGGTATAACCGTCATATGACGCAATAGGATTGCCGTCGGTGTCAAGCGCAACTGCCGAGAAGCCCTCGTTTGTCATAATTGAATATGCCTCGTTTAAGCTCCTGCCGTTGACATTGGGTACTATGCTATGCGGATAATCGCCGTATGCGGTTAAGGTTACGGTTGCTCCGCGCGAAATTTCTGTTCCCGGAACAGGGTAAACCGAGGTAACCTTGCCTGCTTGTTCCGGAGTAGGCGGAATTTGAGATGTGTCAACGGTGACGTTGAGCTGTAATCCCGGATGGTTGTAGAGCAAGTCATTTTGTGCTGCCTGCCAGCTCCAATTATCTGCAGCATAATCAGGAAGCGTATAGGGAGCAGGACCGGAACTTACATAAATAGTCACGACCTCATGCTTTGAAAGCTCGGTACCTTCATCAGGCTCAAGACGTATGACACAATTGTCAGGCATGGTTTCGCTGTGCTCCCATGCTATATAAGTTTGGAGCTCAAGAAGTTCAATTGTGTATTGAGCATCACCGTAATACCAGCCTACAACACCGGGTACCACAACCTTGAGCGTTGCCGGATCTACACCTTTGCTGAGACCGTAACGGACGGTTGTACCTTTAGTTACGGTTTGATTTGCAGGTTGATAGTAAGCAATGGTGTTTTCTGGGTAATCGCTGCTGTAAGCGTCGAGAGCGTAGTCACGTGTTACTTTGATTCCGGCTTGGTTTGCAAGCGTTGCTGCCTCTGCCTCGGTTTTACCAAGAAGCGAAGGCACAGCAACTTTATCTGTACCGCTGCTGATAACAAGGTCAACGTATGATCCTGCAACTATTTGCTGGTTGGCTTCAGGGGTTTGAGAAACCACTTTGCCCTCGGCAATAATGTCGCTTGGTGCTGTCGAAATATGCCCAATATTAAGACCGTTGCTGTTGAGAATGCTCGTGGCATCACTTTGTGTCTGGTTAATAAGGTTGGGCATAGAGACTTCGCCCGAGGTTTGGCTTGGTGTCGGTTTGTTTTGGTTCCCGTTGTTACCGGCGGGGGTTGACGGAGTGCTGCAGCTCGATACCCAGATAATAATCATGGCGACAAGAGCGATAACACCAACGGTAACAGCAGTGACAATCAAAGCGGTGTGGTTGGGCTTCTCGGATTGAGTTTGAGAGCGTTGCTGGGCCCGGTTGTTAGATGATGTTCCGGGATTTGCACGGCTTGTTTTAAACGGCTCGCGAATCATACGTGCACCGGATGAGCTGATTTCGCCGCTGGTGCTTGTGATGGTGCCGCCAATGTTTACCTGAGAATTAGGCATAGCTTGTGTGCGGACTGTTTGCCTCATGGTAGTACCGGCACCTAAGACGCTGGTAACTACCGGAGTCTTAACAGGGCGGCCCATGATGTAGTCGTTGAGAACACGACGCAGCTCATCTGCGGTTTGGAATCTGTTGGCAGGATTTTTGGACATGAGGCGCAAAATGATGCTTTCCAAAACCGTGTCGATGTTTGGATTCAAACTGCTTGGCAAAGCGGGCTCATCGCTTACCTGTTTGAGAGCAACCGATACCGCATCTTCGCCATCAAAGGGGAGCTGTCCGGTTGCGGCTTCATACATAACAACACCAAGTGAGTACAGGTCTGAAGTGGGCCCTAAATCCTTGCCCTGAGCCTGCTCGGGCGAGACATAATGCGCTGTGCCGAGTACAGAATTTGTTTGAGTAAGATGTGAATTGCCGGCACGGGCAATGCCAAAGTCCATGACCTTTGCGTTGCCGTTTGGCTGGATCATAATGTTTTGAGGTTTGATATCACGGTGGATAATGTCATGGGCATGCGCTACTGCCAGTGCCGAGCAAACCTGTGCTCCAATTTGGGCAACTTTGCGCGGTGGCAAAGCTCCATGGCTGCGAATACCTGTTTTGAGGTCGGTACCGCGCAGGTATTCCATAACAATATAGTAGGTGCCGGTAGCGTCGTCGCGGCCCCAGTCGTAAACAGCTACAATATAGGGACTTTGCAACGCGGCAGCAGCCTGAGCCTCCTGCTTAAATCGAGCTGCAAAGGCGGGATCGGTTGCATATTGCGGCAGCATGACCTTGATGGCGACCGTACGGTTCAAAACCGAGTCGACACCTCTGTAAACGGTAGCCATGCCACCGGTGCCAACCTGAGACTGAACAACATAACGGCCTCCGAATACCGTTCCCTGATCTACTGTGGCCATGATGTTCTCCAATCTGCTGAATGAGCGGCTTGTATGTTAGACATATGGTTGACGTGCTGAGTGGCGCGTTGATGTGTGATATACAAGGGATCCATCACCTTCCCAAGACTTCAAGCGCGGTTTGCATTATGTTCCCGGCAATGCCGGTGGCGGTATGTTCCGCATCGTTTTCTATCACGACTGCTACGGCTACCGCGGGTGATTCGTAAGGCGCGAATCCAATAAACCAAGCATTGGGGTTGTCGTTGCTGGTTTCGGCTGTGCCGGTTTTACCTGCAACATTAACGCCTACAATACTTGCGGCAGTACCGGTGCCCTCGTTTACCGTGTCGAGCATGGCTTCGCCGATAATTGCTGCCGTAGCTCGTGAACAGGCGCTCCCAAGAGAGTGGGGAGTGGTCTCGGAGACAACGGTTCCGTTCGAAGTGGTGATGCTCTTCACTATGTAAGGCTCCATGAGAATACCGTCGTTCGCAATGGCAGCGGCAATCATGGCATTTTGTAAAACGGTTGTCTGCGGTCCCGAAGGACTTATATGAGAGCCAACCGGTTGCCCTGCACCTGCCCAAGCGGTTTCCCAGTTGGTCATCTCGGCAGGATCAGGCATAAGCGAAGCCTTTATGGGGACTCCAATGCCAAGTACTCTGCCGTAACCAAACGAGGCCGCTTCGCTTATAAGTGCCTGAGCGCCAAGATCAACTGCAACCTGGGCAAAGACCGTGTTGCTTGAGTAGACAAAAGCGTCATGAAGAGTAAGCTCGCCATAGTCTGTAGCGTCGTAGTTGCTTACTGTTCCTCCGCCAATCTCAAGCACCGCAGGCGCGGCATACACAGAGTCAATATTCACAAGGCCGGAATCTAAAGCCGCGGCCAATGTTACCGTTTTAAAGGTTGAACCCGGAGCATAAAGTGCCTGAGTGGTACGGTCAAAAAGCTCACCCTGCGTTGAATCGCTGGCCAGCAGTTCTTCGAGTTCACTGTAAGAATAGCTGGGCGAAGAAGCTTTTGCGAGAATTGCACCGGTAGATGGGTTGAGAACCACAATACCGCCAACCTGTCCAACCAAGGCGGCTTCAGCGGCTGCCTGGATACGCGAATCAATAGTGAGCACAACATCCTTACCGGGCGTTACTGTGCCTACGAGTGCATTGAAGGTCCCGGTCCAGGTGGTATAGTCATTGCCTCCGCTTAGAACATTGTCATAAGTTTTTTCTATACCGGTGGTTCCGTATCTTGTATCCACATATCCTATCGTATGAGAAGCCAGCTGGCCTTGCGGGTAGCTGCGGGTATATGTATTATCGGTTTGCTGCAGACTTTCTGCCAGCACAATGCCGTCAGATGTAAGAATGCTCCCGCGCTCTACAATGGCTTGTCTTGTGAGTGTGTGGCTGTTTGAAGGCATACTTCTGATAGTGTTTGCCTGAACAACTTGATACCAGGCAAGGTTTCCAATGAGCACAGCAAAAAGCAGAGCAAACCCCGCAGTAACCACTGTCAGTCTCTTTGAGAAGGCAAGACGGCCCAAAACACCGCTCTCAGGGGTTTCGAGCTTATACCCAAGCGTTGTACGGTCAGAAACTCCGCTGCCAAGCATTTCTACCTGAGTGCCCGTTGCTTCGTCACCGCAGCGCAAAATAAGACCCACAATGATAAAACTTGCTAAAAGCGAGCTGCCGCCCTGACTCATAAAGGGAAGCGTAACGCCCGTAAGGGGAATCAGCCTGGTAACTCCGCCAATAATGAGGAATGCCTGGAAGCTTATAGAAGAGGTGAGACCTACTGCCATAAAACCGGCCATATCGCTCTTGGCACGGGCTGCAGTTAAGAATCCGCGTACAGCAAAGAGCATAAACAGCAATATAACGGCGCTTCCGCCCAAAAAGCCGGTTTCCTCGGCAATTGCGGCAAAAATGAAGTCGCTCGATACTAACGGAATAAAATCGCACATACCTTTACCAATGCCCATGCCCAGCAAATCTCCGTCGGCTAAAGAATAGAGGGATTGGACAATCTGAAGGCCGGAGTTAGAGGGATCGGCAAAGGGGTCCAGCCAAATCGCAATGCGGGTGCGCACATGGCCAAAGGCATTATAAGCAAGCATGGTGCCGGCAATAAGTAGCAAGCAGGCAATGATGGTATAGAACCATCGTCCCGTGGCTACATAAAGCATGATGACAAAGATAACAAAGAAGAGAGCGGCGCTGCCAAGGTCACGTTCCCATATAACAATTACGAGAGAAATAAGCCACATCATAAACAAGGGCAGAAGCATACGAAGCCTGGGGATGCGCAACGGCCCAATATTATGATTGCTGATACTCATGAGCTCGCGGTTTTCTGAGAGAAATGCTGCCAAGAAAATGGTGATGAGGACTTTGGAGATTTCTCCCGGCTGGAAGCTTAAAACATCAGGGACGCCTATCCAGAGTTTTGAACCGTTGCGTTCAAAACCAAAGAATATTGGCAAGAGCAGAAGAATAAGGCCTACTAAACCAATGGTATATTTATAACGGGCAAGCTTATCAACATTGCGTACGAGCGCAAGAGTAACTATCATGGCTGTAATCGAAACAAAGAGCCATATAACCTGCCTGGTAGCTGCTTCAGGTGCCAGGCGTGTCACAAAAGTAATGCCAATACCCGAGAGTACAAATACAATAGGCAAAACTGCCGGATCAGCCTTTGGAGCAAGAATACGAATTGCTATATGAGCAGATGCAAACGCAAGGGTAAGTCCTATAGGGACAATGAGCGTAGTGGCATTAAGTTCTGCACCCTGGCTTATTACATACATGGCATACAGTAAGAATACCGGTATGCTGCCCACTATCAGCAATAAGAATTCTGTGTTGCGACGGGTACCCATGCTTATGCACCCGCTTCGCCGGCTGAGGCAGCAGCTCGTGCAGAAGAAATCTTTTCTGATTCTGCAGCTTTTGCCTGCTCATCTGCCAATATAAGATTACGGTAGCTTCCAATAACTTTCCGGGCTTCTTCTTCACTACCAAACATGATACCTTGAGTAAGGCGTGCCTCAACCGCACCGGAAAGCTTGGAACTCTCGATTTCGGTGACTTCAATGACCTCGTTAAACGGCAAAATACCCCAATCGCCGGGTAAGCCTCGGTTAAGGGTTACATATCCGTTGGAATCTGCTAAATACCAGGTGTGTTGTGCATAACCATAGACACCCAAAAGAATGGCGAGAAGGACTCCGGCCAAGGCGCAGAGACCAAGAAGAATATTGCGTATGCGCAGACGCATTGCACGGGCGAGCGTGCCGTCATCTTTAATATCAATAACAATACAGCTGATATTATCATAACCTCCGCGGGAAAGCGCAAGCTCTACAAGGCTGTCGGCGCAAGACTGAGGCGTGGGGGTAGAAACCATTGATTCTTCTATAAGAGCGTCAGGAACCATGGAATTGAGTCCGTCAGTGCATAAGAGAATGCGGTCGCCGCGTACAACGTTAATAGTAAAGCTGTCTGCACGCATTGCGGGATCACTGCCCAAAGCTCTTGTTATGACTGAGCGATTAGGATGTACCCGGGCTTCTTCAGGTGTAATCTGGCCGGCGGCAACAAGCTCTTCTACAAACGAGTGGTCATGTGTAATGCGTACAAGCTGGCCTGCGTGGAGCAAATAACAACGTGAGTCTCCAACATGGGCAATGGCCATGCGATCTCCGTCAATAACAGCAGCGGTGCAGGTGGTTCCCATTCCCGGTTTGCCAAGACCACAGCCGGCAGCCTGAATAATAGCTTCGTTTGCACTCTCAAGCGCTTTTCCCAATGATTCGTGGTCAGGAGATGCGGGAGCGGTTGTAGCAAGCGTCGAAACAGCAATGGTACTTGCTATCTCGCCGGCTTCGTGTCCGCCCATACCGTCGGCAACGGCAAACAGAGGAAACCTGATTAAAAACGAATCTTCATTGTGTGAACGTATACAGCCAATATCGCTTCGGGAACCCCATGCGAGCGAGCCGGTTCCTCTCGCAGCGCCGCTGACACGCTCGGCAGGAGCCCTCTGTGTTTCTTTTAACAGTTCTGCAGGAGAAAACGGCAGAGTAGTTGCAGGATTGAGGTTTTCGTGTTCGAGAGCGGCCTGCTCAATTTGGTCAACGTCAGATTGTTTGGCATCACTTTGCTGTGTTGTATCTGTATAAGAAGAACCAAGAGAGGTTACCTGGCCTGCTTGTGAAGCAGTGCTATCTAAAAGGACAGTCCCCTGGTATCCGTCAGAAGGCAAAACATTTGCCGGGATTGCAGTAAAAATTTCGGTAATGTCGTTGGGAAGCACACTGTTGCTCTGCTGAGAAACATTCGCTTCTCCTGCCGGATCTCCGCCAAAATTTTCTGGCTGAGGTTCGAGCTGTGAGGACAGCGGAATTTCTTGAGAAGGGCTGTTGTTTGACAGGGGCTCGCCGCCGGCTGTCAATGTCTGAGGATCAGGATCACGCACTTCTTGAGCTGAATCATCATTGGAGAGTGCCGCAACAGCCATTTGGGCATCTTCATCGAGTTGTTCCGATGCCGGAGATAACGGTTGTTCGCTGGCGGGAAGAACAGCTGCATCAGACTGAGAAACACTCATCTGGTCCTGTATTGGGGGTTGGATTGTGTCCTGTGCGTCAATTGTGGCAATATAGCTCTCTGCAAGGGCTTCGAGCTCGTCAGAAGACGCCTGAGTGTTGAGGACAGAAGATGAGGTATCTGTACTGTTGTCGATATTGGGTTGTGCGGAACCGGTGTTCTCGGACACCCCGTATTCACTCATTGTCTGGTCACTCTCATTACCGTGTCGCCTACTTGTACAAGGTCGCCGTCATGGAGAACGGTGGGACCCAAAATGGTGCGGCCGTTTGCGATAGTGCCGTTGCGTGAATTAAGATCTTCAACCACAAGCGCCGGTCCCTGCGGTGCAAAACGTGCGTGTTTGCCGCTTACATACACACCGGGCAGCATTATATCTGCTCCCGGAGAGCGGCCCACGACAACCGGCCCCATTATATCAACGTGTATGCCTTTTACCTGGTCAGACCCATCAATAATGTCAATGCACCAAACGGCTGCAACGCTGCGCTGACCTTTTACAAGGCCAACGCCGGTTTTCATAATGGCAAACAAAAAAACAAACAAAGCCACTACTAAAAAAATGCGTCCAATAAACAATACCACAGCAGGCATGATTACAGCTCTCTAAACGCAAGCTTAATGAGACCACACTGTACAATATCGCCGCTTCTCAGGTCATAGATGCCCTGAACACGCGAGCCGTTAACACGAGTGCCGTTAGTGCTGCCCAGGTCGCGGATATGCCAACCGGTTAGATCATGAGTAACTTCAGCATGTCTGCGGCTTACATTGGTATCCTGCAAGACAATATCTGCCATTGTGCTCTCACGACCAATGACTGCAACGTCTTTGGTAATGCGCAGAACACGATTTGGATTTGTGGTATCTACAAATTCGCAAACATAGTTTTCTGGTTGGTCAGGTGTTTGAACCGGTTTTTGAGGTTGAGCAGGCATACCGGACGTAGTGATAGGAACCTGTACCGGCGCCTCGCCCGCAGTAAAACCTGACGGAGCGTTTTGTTGCACGGACGGTTTGTTTTGTTGCGGAACTTGGGGCACAACCTGTTGCTGAGCAGACGGTTGCGGAGATGCGGGTCTTGCGCTCTGACGCTGGTCAGGCATTGCAACCTGGCTCTTTTGTTGCCGAGGAACCGGAGCTGAGCCGGCGGCACGCATATGTGCCTCGGTATACTTAGCTTCTTCCAGACGTACTTCTTCGAGTATCTCGGATTCAACTACCTCGGCAATAACCTCGAGCTTGCCCTGACGCACATTGCCGTCGGCAATAAAGCGGACCATGGGCGAAACCGCAACAGTGAGGCCGGCGTTTCTTGCTTCGTGAGTTAAAAAGTCTACAAGTTCATCAGTAACTTGCTGGTAAATAGGGGCGATTACCGCATCATCAGTGGGGTTGATGAGAATGGTATAAAGTGAAGGAGCGATTGCGGCGTCACCGGTCTGTTGGGCGTTGCGCTTCATTTCACGTGTAGCCTGCTTTGCAAGTTTCTTAAAAGGGAATGGCGTTTTTAGGCGCTTGCCTTCAAAGAGTTCGGTCATACGGTTTTCAAGTATATCGACCAGGTTCATAACTCACCTCTCTGCCGTGTGGCGATCCTAAACATACTCGGTTGTCGCGCGCTCAATAGCCAGTGCGCGTGGGGTACCAATAAAGAAAATCATAAGACATACTAGTATAATCGAGAAAATCACGTGTACTAAGGATTCCGGAAAAAGTATTGGCCAAGTACCGTCATTTTCCATGAGTGTGCATAGTACGTGTGCAACCAGAAGAACAATCAGCGCGGCCAGTGCTCCAATGTAGCATCTCACCGATCCTCCGTTGGTGGCAAAAACTGACAAGACAGTTCCGGCTGCAACAAACCCAAGCATTGAAGTCCAGGTTGAACCTGAGCTAACGAGCAGGCGCGTAGCAACGCCAATTTCGTGAGCCGAGACATTTCCTAACTGCTCAAGGGCTATAACCCCATATGTTGGTGAAGCAGAAAGTGCACAAAGGGTAAGGCAAACTATACAACCCAAGGCTGAGCTTACCGCAATCCTTGCCGGTGTCAGTAAAAGCCCGCCTGCAAGAGCGGGGAAGGGGGTCGCAAACTGAGGTATACATATGGGAGTTAAGGTAAAAGCGCTCGAAATGGGGAAATATCGTCCAATAAAAATCCACCACAAGATACTTACCGGCGTTACAACCAAAGCAAGAGGCCAGGCTAAAGTTGTTATACATGCCGCTATGAGGCTAATGAGCGCTAATGCGCTGCCCAAATGAGGCGCTGCGATACCGAGTGCTCCTACTACAATGCCGGCGGCAAGAGCGGCGGCAATCTGAGCTCCGCCTATACACATCATGCAAAACCCTGCAAGGCAGCCGGCGCTGATACCCGCAATAATGCGCAAGACACAGAGTATTCCGCGAGGAGAAAGCTGGCCCAAAGGCCCCGTTTCGCTCCAGGGCTGGGGCTCAAGTTTTTGTGAATAAGCCTGACTGGGTTCTTGTGCAGGCTCTGAATCATCGCGAATCTCGCTGACAAAGTTTGCAAGACTACGTCTGCCTGCTTTTGGTTTACCAAGTCCGCGTAACAATTCTTCGCCCAAACCCTGAGCGCTCGACGGGCGCATGTCAGGATCAGGGTCAAGGGCAACAAGCAGAGCGTCTGCCGTAACCTCATGAATGCTGTCATTCAAAGCGCATGGGTCGGCGGCTCCTGCGTTCACGAGCTCCAGCGATTGCTGTATGGTAGGAGCGTTAAAAGGACGCACGCCGGTAAGCGCTTCGTACATGACGCAGGCAAACGCAAAGATGTCGGTGCGTACATCTACGTCTCCGCCTTCAATCTGCTCGGGGGGCATGTAACCAACTGTACCGCCGCGAGCTCCGGAGTATCCTGTGGCTGAACTCAAAGCAGCCATGCCAAAGTCTGCAAGTTTTACACGGCCCGAGGCTTCGATGAGAATGTTGTCAGGCTTAATATCCAGGTGGAGTACGCCGTTTTCATGGGCAAACTGGAGAGCATCGCAAACTGCCTCAACAACAGCGGCAGCCTCATCAGCATTTAGCATGCCGTTCTCATCTGCTTCGAGAAGGTGGGCAAGACTTGTACCCTCAACATATTCCATGATGATATAGGCATACTCGGCGTCGTTTTCAAAGTCGAGCATCTGCACAATATTTGGGTGGGAGAGCATGCTTGCGGTGCGCGTCTCGGCAAGAGCGGCATGGAGCAGGCGCTCGCGACGCTCAGCCTCGTCTGCATTTTGCAATGGGTTGGGTTGTCCTTTATTGGCGCGTTTTTTGGGGCCTTGATTTGCTGATTGATCAAGTCTGATAGATTTGATGGCAACACGCCGCATAAGCCTTGGATCCCAGCAGATAAAGACCGTGCCAAACCCGCCGTGACCACGTTCTTCAAGAACGCGATAACGCCCCAGGAGGAGTTCATCATGTATGTCAATGGCATTAACAGGCACGTCCGGTCTCTTTCGTAGGTTTGAGCTGTGTTTTTTAAGACCCAATAGTGATCATATATATTTATGGGTATTATTGTACCTCAATTTATGGGCCTGAGATATGTGGTAATGTGTATTGCACAAATGTAACGATTCAGGGTGCGGTATCGTCTCTCAAAGGGGGCGCCTGTGTTTTATAGAATTTGCTCAATAATTTGTCACATCCTTACATCGATTGCAGTGATGATTTTTGCGGCCTGCATTGTTTATACCGTTGCAAGCCCCGTGGTTCAACAGAGCATTAACAGCATTGGGAAGGCCGTAGACGGTCTGGTGAATGATGCAACGGCTACGCTTACTGAGAATGGAATACCTGATCCAACAGGTGTTATAGAAACCGGAACATCAATATTCGGTGATTTTATTGACGGGCTTTTGGGCATAGGCCAGGGATCGGCCAATAACGGAGCCGCAGGCCAGGGCATGACGTTTGAAGAGACATACCGGCAGGTGGTTAGCTCTGGTTCAGGTTCAGGTGTTGTTGTGGCAGATTTTTCTGATCCCGCTCAGGGACAAGCTTATCTGGGCTGGAAAAACGCCGTGGGCAACCCGGTAGACCGCGTTCTTGCGGGAACTCCCATTACCTCTGACGTTATAATTGGCGTTGCAGGAGGGAGCAATAACGCAAACGGCGTTTTGCTTGCACTCGATGATGAAACTCTTGATGCTATAAGTACCAACATCTTTAATTACAGCAAAGCTCTTGCCACTGTTGATGTACCGAGTGTTTTACCAGCCAATGTCCAAAAACAGATTGCCCAGGCAAACGCTGCCGCTCAGGAATTTTGCACACGTGCTCAAGACCTGGTTACCGGTATTCGCAATATGAAGACCGGCAGCATTTTGGCATACGGAGAGCTCGCAAATGCCGCAAACGGTGTATGGCAAAATGATCAAATCGTAGAACAATGCATGCAAACTGCCGAGAAACTCCTCGGCGTGCGATAATTTTGTGTAGTTCTATAAAAAATGAGTCCCAGGTAAGAAATAGAGTATCATTTTACCTTACGCGGGCGTGGCGGAATTGGCAGACGCGCATGGTTCAGGTCCATGTGGGAGCAATCTCGTGAAGGTTCAAGTCCTTTCACCCGCACCATAAGAACAATAACCTCGCAAACACCTTGCTTGCGAGGTTTTTTAGTTTTTTATATACCTGAGAATTCAAATGGTATTGTTGTTTTTCTGCTTTTGAAAACAATTTGGCGGATACCCTTTTTTAAGATACATAAACTATATGCGTTGTCTTTGATTTGAGAAGACGCGGTGTCAGTCAGATTCTCAGATACCGGTGACAAAGAGGTGCTGTTTCATAGATGCCAAATGAAGGGACAGACGCAGTGAACAGAGTGATTACCTATTCAAATTTGTATTCTCATGAACAGGACGTTTATTCTTTGCCGGGTTTTACTCCGCAGATTATTGACGAGGCTTATCTATCGAATCTCGGTGTACAAACTCTGCCTTCTCCTGAAACATTGTCAAAGCTTACGGAGGGGTCGCGCATTTTTTTAAACAGGTATCAAAAGAAGACCGTTATCCCCATCTCCCGTGCAGTTCTTACAGAAGTTGATTATGAGACATATGACACGACCATACATAATTATACCGGTCGCTGTCCTACCTTGACATTTGAGATAAACCCGGTGGTTGGTTGTAATGTTGGCTGCCAGTACTGCCTGGTTACTGACGGCGTACATGAGCAGGAAATCAAGATACTTGATAATTATCACCTGTATGTGCGTAAACTCTTAAAAGAAATGAACGGTACTCCCACAGCCAACGTCACAAAAGAGGATTTGCAAGAAAAGAATCGTCTTTTAGCTGAGCTTGCCCGTGCAATAGAATCTGCACCGGAGAAAAAGCTGGAAATCGAACGCAAAATCACAGAATTAAGCAAAGGTAAAAACTGGAATCATTATTATTATTTCTCGCCAAAGACGGAGGCATTACAGGAGCCTACTTTGGTTACAGGACTGGCACACAGAATCCTCAGGGAATTCATTGAACATTTTAAAGAGTATCCTGATTCTAACGCCCGTCTCTTTATTGCCTCAAAAGCAGGTATCCGTCACTTGATGGCTCAATATGAGGGCGAATCTTTGCTCGATCTCTTTAAAGAGCTCAAAGACAAAATGCAGTACAACGTTAGTGTTTCTATTATGCCGTCTGAGTATCGTAATATTTTGGAGCCTTATGCCGCGCCTATTGAAGACAGGCTTAAAGCTGTTGACGCTTGCCGGGAAAACGGCATACTGTCTGATTCTGCCCTGGTCCAGCCCATTTTTACTCCGTATCTGACTCAGGAGCATATCAAAGAGTTTTTTGATAATTTGCATGCTCACGGAATCATTAATTACAAGCCTGAATTTCTGACGGCCTGTATGGAGAACTTGGCGATGCTTGGCCAGTGGCTCGGTTATTTTGACAAACAGATGGAGAAAGCATTATACGAAGACTACATTATGCCTTCCAATGCTGACCATAAAAAGCAACGTGGCAGGACAGCGCCTGACCGCGCGCTTTCTCTTGAGAACATTGAGAAAATGAAAGAGTATACTGACTCTATTGGTATGACAACGAGTATATGCTACTGGGTACGTAAGCAATTACAAATCGGTAATGAAGTAATTCCTGTTATTAATGAAAACGGGTATCAATGTCTTGGGTACCAATCCGGGCTTTTTAGTCATGAATGATACGTATACCGAGCTATTTGCAACGATACACGCAGAGTATATCCCGTATTACCGCTCTTGGTGTCATGATATCCCAATCATAGTGACGCCGCAGCGCGACGAGGAACTTCATAGGCTTCAAGAGCTTCTTTACCGTTCTATAGTCTTTTATGCCAGGCATTTTGAAGACTATCTTGATCTCATACCATATGATGAGAAGGTACTCAGAATTCTCGAGTATGCGCAGAAATATCCTTTTTATGCCGGCACCTTTAGGCCTGATTATGTTGTTCGCGATGACGGCGCCCTTATGGTGTGCGAAATTACATCCCGTTTCTTTGGGAACGGGTATTTTATGTCATATTTTATGGAAGCTGCCGGCAAAGAGTTTGCTGACTATGCCAATGTGACAGACAGGAAATCTTACTTTGAGGATTTCTTTGCGTATATGGCTCGGTTGGCGCATGGATATAAAAAGATGGTTGTACTAAAAAGCGCCGACAAATCAGATTCTATCAAATTGTACGTACCCTTTTACCGGGCGCTCGGTTTGGAAGTCCGGATAATCGAAGCCAACCGGGTTGAGCAGGAACTGTCCTCTTTGGAAGATACCCTGATTATCAGCGCTCTTAACCAAAAAGACCTCCTCTCGTATTCTTGGAATACTCTGAAAACGCTTATTGATTTAGAGATTCACAATGATCTCAGGACCGTTTTCTTAGTGCATGATAAAAGACTCTTCAGTTTGTTTTTTACAGACAGCTTTACGGCCAGGTTTTTACCGGACAATGATACGCTCTTTCTTCGCAACCATCTGATTCCCACATATTTATATGAAACTGACTCTGCTATTTGGGAAGACGCTGCCCGCAATAAAGATGAATACATCATTAAGCATCCGAGCCTGGGAAAAAGCGAGCAGGTTTATGCCGGCTGTCTTACCGGTAATGACGAGTGGACCAGGCTGTTTGCTTCCGGGCAGGCATATTCCATGATTCTGCAACCGTTTATTCATCAAAAAGTCTTTTGCGCTCACTGGCAGGAAAAGGAACTCAGAGAGTATCTGTCTCCCTCTATTTTATGTGTAGATGACCGGTATTTTGGCACTGCTTTGTTCCGGACGTCTTCCTGTCCGGTAATCAATCAAACCGATGCGCACAAAATTGCACCAATACTGAGCAGCCAGATATACAAATTCCAAGCATGCCATATTCTCTAGGAGAGATCTCCGTTAATAATTTCCCGTATGCTTTGCGTATGAGCTGGGAATGTTTTTTTGCTGCCTTTTAAGAATCTGTGCCATTCCAGAAACAGTTTGCGCAGCGTGTATCGGGATTCGCCTTCTGCTCTTTGCTGGTGTTCTACCGGGATTCCAGTTACTTTTTTTGTATAAGGAAAGAGCGTCAATCCAACAGAGCCGGCATACCAATCAAGCTCTTTGAGATAATAAATTGCGTCACGGTTAAGAGAGAAAAAACTGGTTATAGTGATAGCTGGCGGTTTTTTGGTTATAAAGCGAAGGATCCAATCATTGATTTTACTTGCAGCCCTTCTCCACCCTCGTTCTTTTATTTGGGGGAACTGTGCATAAACCAAGCAGTATCCTTTGTCATTTTCATTGATTAACGAGAAGATCGCGCATGGGTTGTGCTGTCCGTCATCATCCATAAATACCGCATAATCTCCGCTGATAAACGGGATACCAAGCATTTTTGCGTAGCTTTGCCCATAATTGTGATTAAGGTCGATTCCAATGATATGCTCATTAATTTTGCACAGGTTTCTGATTACATCAAAAGTGTTATCTTGAGAACCGTCATTAATCAAGATAATCCGGTAGGTATAACCGGGATTTTGAGCAAAAGCCTTCAGTATTTCGTTCACGGTAGATGCGAGATATTTTTCTGAGCAGTAGCAGGGTATGATTATGGAAACCAGCTTTGAATTGGTTATTTGTTTTTTGTTCTGTGCTTCTTCAACATATTCCATGCAAGCGCCGCCCCGTCTTATGCCTCATAGTATTTTGAATGATATGGGTTTTACATCCACATACCCTCTACCGTTATAAGGCTCCAAGCATAGTAAATTCCGCAAGCAAGGTGCGCCAGCCAAATGATAAGCAGGACAGTGTTTTTGGCAAATGCCTTTTGATTATGCATATCCATTTCTTTCAAATCCTTGAAGAAGAGAGCGGTTGTTACAACCCAAAGCACCGTATATGACAGCTGCAGCGCCCAGCTAAAATTAGAATGGTATTTCCTTACTCCGTTTTCAAAAAGGAGCGCATATTCAAGCCAAGAAACTATAGTGAAAAGGCCTGATACCTGAATTGGGGTATTTATCTTGCATTTATTAATATTAAGTATGATATAGGTCAAAGGAAAGAGCAGAACGAGAAGTACGGCAATCAATGGATTATGAGACTGCGACATAGCCTCCATCCATCCTATGCCAACGCCTCCTCCTTTTCCGGTATAGAAGGCAAAATAAAACTGCAGGATGACAATGATTAATCCCGGTAAGAAGCACAGGCAGAGCAATACGTATTTTTTAAAATCCCTGAACCTGGTATAGATGAGAACAATCAAGATGTATATTCCTAATGCCGGCACAAATCCCTGGAAGAATGACGGCTTAGCCAGCACGCTCAATAAAACAGTGATCGTAAGGAAGACATATTCCTTACGTGCGATATTTTCTTTTTTTTTGATCTTTTCAAGAATCAGTATAACCAGGCAAAATGCGATGAGCGCAAAGGGTTTTACCATGAAATTGGTTGGATTATGCCACGTGACAGGAGACCATTGGTCAACGTAGAGACTCTCATTATACCAAGGTATGTATATTGGTGTAACCAGGCACAGAGCAAAAGCTATTAAAGCAGGTAAAAGGCACTCGTAGGAAGAAATGATTTTCTTAATAATAAGAAAGATACTGACATTTATGAGAGACGTTACAATGGCGCATGCGTATTCAAGCGGCATGTTTCCCAGTAAATACCATCCCGCTTTGTAAACTGCATACACCAAAAAATGCCACATCGGGTACGTTATATGATAAGGGACAAGCTCTTTAAAGTGCGCAGCATTATCCATGTGCAGATAATAGTCTGTAGCCGGCATTTGCGATTGTTTAAAAACAATGGCAAAAGTAATGACAAAAAGCGCCATGCTCAGAAGAACGGTGAGAAGGTAGTCTCTCTTTTTAATTTCCGTAAAAATCACCGTCCTTCAAAGACAAACCACTGCAATCAAATAAAACTATCTGCCAGAAAATCATAGATGATGAGGGACTTAAGGGCAAGGGTTGTGTTAACCTGAACTTTTAGTTTTTGGGACTCAAAGCCCGCCCATTAGATAATCTGGAATACAAAAAACTTGAGATACGAGGTTTCCGGGATACCCCAAACTATGGGGTGGTCAGGAGCTTGTTGGCGAGCTTCTATTTGCTTGAGCTGGATATTTGCATCATGAGCGGCTTGAGCCAGCGTTTCGCGCATGAGTTTGTCGTCAAAAAAGTGAGAACAGCTGCAGGTTGCAAGATAGCCGCCACGGGGGAGCATGTGCATTGCTCTGTAGTTGATTTGACGGTAGCCGCGTACCGCTTCATAAATGGTTTTACGATTCTTGGTAAACGCCGGCGGGTCAAGAATAATGAAATCAAAAGGTTTGCCGTTAAAACGGCCACCTGCCTCGTCGAGTTCCTGTAAAAAGTCAAAAGCATTTGCACAGGTAAACTCCACAAATCTGTCAAATCCGTTGAGAGTTGCATGGTTGCGTGCTGCGTCTATTGCTGCCTGACTAATATCAATACCATGAACGTATGCAGCCCCTCCGCGCGCGGCGTTTAAAGCGAATGTTCCCACATGGGTAAAGCAATCCAAAACGCGTTTTCCGGCTGCGAGACGGCTTACTACTTGGCGGTTATACTTTTGATCTAAGAAGAGCCCGGTTTTTTGAGAATTCTCGAGGTCAATTTCATAGAGAATACCGTTTTCGCTTGTTCGGATACGGGTTGACTCCGGTATCGTGAGACTGGGATGCCCAAGCCAGCCTTTGGTAAGTCCAAGCCCCTCTTTCTCACGAATTTTGGCATCATTGCGCAAATAGACTGCACAGATTTTTTCGCCGTCTTCGCGCATGACTTTCACAAGCAGCGGCAGGATAACCGGGGCAAGTTTATCCATACCCACCGTGAGGCACTCAGCAACCAAAATGTCCCCATAGCGGTCAACAATGAGTCCGCAAAACGCATCAGCTTCCGAGAAGATAATACGGCAGCAATCAAGATCACGCCACGTATGCTTTCCCGTCTCTTGGGTGGATGACGGTGAGTTCTGCTGCTGAAGAGTTGCGTTGCCGCCCATAACGGCTTTACGATATTCCCAAGCCCAGCGAACTTTGCGCTCCCAAAAGGCCTCGTCAAACTTGTCGTTGGCGTTACGGGTGATAAGTCTCACACGAATTTTGCTGTTAAAGGATATAAGCCCGGTCCCCAGATAGGCGCCTTTCTCATCAAGAACATCTACAACATCGCCGTTTTGTGCTTCACAGCCGTCAAGCGGAGCCGGGGTAAGCGAGAGTACCTCGGCATCAAATACCCAGGGATGTCCTGCCTCAATTGCACGAGCGCCTTTTTTGGTAATAGTAGCTTGGGGGAACGGACGGAGCTGCTTCATGGATGACCTTTCAGAGTGGTGTCTCTCAGAAACCAAAAAAGCGCCCCAAAGGACGCTTTCATGTCATAACCTGGCGGAGAGCTGGGGATTCGAACCCCAGAAGGGAGTTTTGCCCCCTTACTCGCTTAGCAGGCGAGCACCTTCGGCCTCTCGGTCAGCTCTCCGCGCATTGTTATATACTAAAGTATGCTCAGAGGTAATACAAGAAGAATTTGTTTAAACACGATGACTGCACAAAACTGGTTTTCTGTTTACTGAGAGATGAGAATGCGCAAAAAGAGTATTATTAAAAGTGTTCAAATACGATTGATTATTGCTGGAAAGTTGGGAGGCTATGAGCACTGAGCCACAGGGTTATGAAACTCCGGTTTGCGGGCGTTTTGCACCAACGCCTTCTGGACGCATGCATTTGGGCAATGTTTGGTGTGCATTGGTTGCCTGGCTTGCTGTGCGTTCATGCGGTGGAGAGCTGGTTTTGCGTATAGAGGATCTTGATACCAAAAAGACACCTGCGGGGTCGGTAGAAGCCATGCTCGATGATCTCACGTGGTTAGGGTTTGACTGGGACAGGGGCCCGGTGTTTCAGAGTGAACGTTTTGATATTTATCAAGCATATTATGACCGGCTTGTTGAGATGGACCTCACGTATCCCTGTTTTTGTTCACGAGCAGATTTGCATGTTTCCGAGGCTCCTCATGCAAGTGACGGAACTCCGCTTTATACGGGAATTTGCCGCAATCTGACGGCTGAACAAAGAGCAAAAAAAGCTTTGGAGAGAAATCCCGGTACCCGTCTTATGGTGCCTGTTGTTTCTGACCCCGTCGGGCTCATTGAATTTAGCGATGCAGTTTATGGCACAAAGCAAGAATGTCTTGCAAAAGAGTGCGGCGACTTTTTGATCAGGCGCAGCGACGGCATTTTTGCTTACCAGCTTGCAGTGACCGTTGACGATGCTCTCATGGGTGTTAATCAGGTTGTACGAGGGTGCGACCTCTTGCCGTCCTGTGCGCGGCAAATCTATATACAACACTTGCTGGAGTTCAAAACCCCCTGGTATGCTCATGTGCCCATGCTGCTTGCAAGCGACGGTTCGCACCGGCTGTCCAAGCGGGAACACAGCGCAGATTTGGGTTATATGCGCCCACTTTTTGGCAAACCCGAGATTCTGCTTGGCAGACTCGCATATCTTACCGGGCTCAAAGACTCTCCGGAACCCGTAAGTGCCCGGGAACTGCTTGAAGGGTTCTCTTGGGATACCATACGTGCTCATGCTGACCTGGGTATACCTGTTCCGGACAGCTTTTTTGAGATATAACGGCAAAAGGGCCTTTTACAAAGTCTCGTATTTTAAGGTATAAATTTATGTACTATAAGCCTGCTGTTCCAAAAGTTCATGCATTTTGACTTAAAGGTTCATTGCGGTTCATAGAGCAATGGACTTATAGTCTGCGTATTCGGCTTACAAGAATGAGGCCGGATACTTGTTCGATAGCGGTTTTACAGAAGGAGTATTCACATGGAAACCATTACGCGCAGGACATTTGTTGCCGGAACCGCAGGGATTGCCGCCACGGCTGCACTCGCCGGAACCGTACTTGCTGATGCTGCAGCACCGGCAGACGGAACTTACACCACCAGTGCAGAGGGACGCAACGGTCTTGTAACCGTTGAGACCACTTTTGCTGACGGTGTCATTACCAATGTTGAGGTTGTTTCTCAGCAGGAGACCCAGGTATTTACCGAGGATGCCATTCCTCAGCTCTGCGAGAACATTGTTGCCGCAAATTCATTTGGTATCGACGGAATTTCTGGCGCAACCTGGACAAGCGCTGCAATTCTTACCGCCGTGCGTCAGGCTGTTATTGAGGCAGGCGGCGACGCTGCAGCTTTTAATATTCCCACAACATATGAGCCCGGCGAGGACGAGGTTATTGACGTTGACGTCGCAGTAGTAGGCGCAGGCGGCTCGGGCATTCTGACCGCAGCTCGTGCGGCAGAGGCCGGCGCAAAGGTAGCTTTGCTTGAGAAGGTTCGTCTGGTTGGCGGCTGCTCGCTGATGTCGTTCATGATGGCAACCTATGCACCCGAGGTCATCAAAGATAAGATGGTTTCCTGGATTGAGGGCCAGATGTATTTGGCAGACCCCACGGTTATCCATGCATATCTTGAGGGCACGGTTCCTACCGCCGAGTATCTGGCATCCGCAACCACTGAAGCCAATATGTTCCCCTCCTATAACGATCCCAAGGCATTCTTTAAGACCATGCTGACCGGTTATATGGATCGTCCCGTTGTTTACAAGGAGCTCCTTGCCAATACGGTCGAGGCAAACGGTGGCGGCGTTTATACCAACCACAAGGTTGTTGAACTTCTCACCAATGCCGACGGCTCTATGGCCGGCGTTGTTGCCGTTCGTCCCGACGGCTCAACACTTACCGTAAACGCGAAGGCCGTTGTTATCGCAACCGGCGGTTTTGGCGGAGACAACGCCCGCATTAAAGCAGCTACCGGTTATGACGTAGAGTGCGGATGCCTTACCCAGTGCATGGGCGAGGGCATTGACCTTGCCTGGGGTATTGGTGCAGCAAAGCCCGCAACCTTTGGCGGACTCCAGCTCCATCAGACCCTCGCAGCCGCCAAGCTCCGCGGTTATGAGTACTTCCAGCAGCAAATGCCCATGATTTTGGGCTATGTCCCCTCAGTTCTCGACGTTACTCCGGCAGGCGTACGCTTCCGCAATGAGGACTGGGTCAACGTTGCAACCGCGGCGGCAGGCAGCGGTGCATTCGCCGGCGGTACCACCTATGCAATGCTTGACCAGGATATGGTTGACGCCCTTATTAACGAGGGTACCCAGGGCATTGGCTTTATGTCTTCGCCCGGCATGCCTCCTGAGTACAAGCCGCAGTTCAGCATCGATACTCCGTGGGAAGGCTTCCAGCAGGTTCTTGATGACTGCGTAGCAAACGATTGGGCATACACCGGTGACTCCCTCGAGGCTCTTGCAGAAGCTGCCAACATGGATCCCGCTGTTCTTATCGAGACAGTCGAGAAGTACAACGCCTATTGCGACGCCGGTCAGGATGACTTCTTTGGCAAGGATCCGACCCACCTTATCCCCATCAAGACCCCGCCGTTCTACTTTGTTAAGATTCGTTACAACCAGCTTGGTACCATTGGCGGCCTCATCATTAACGATAAG
>JAFWFL010000047.1 GCA_017515595.1 Coriobacteriales bacterium | reverse complement strand
CACTGCCGAGAAACACGCCGAAGCTACTGCAGAGACAACCACAGATGAGCAACCGGAAGCCGCCGATAAGACAGAACAAACCGAGACTCCTGAACAGTCTGAACAAACCAAGGATTCTGATCAGCAAACCCAAGAATCTACAAACGCTTCTGAAGACAAGCAATCAGATGAAACTGAGCAGACCCAGGAATCAGCCGGCACTTCTGAGGACAAGCCATCGCAAGAATCTGCCCAAGCCACTGCCGAGCCTGAATCTGATTCTCTAACAAGCGAACCAACCTCGGCTACCGGAGATTCCGAGAAGTCCTCATCAGACACACCTGCTAAGTAAGGTCTTATCATGAACACGCTTATCTTTATTGCTGCTCTGCCCGTCATAGCCCTGCTCATCTTTGTGTATGTGCGCGATATTGACAAAGAGCCTCATCGCCTGTTGCTCAAGCTCTTTCTCTTTGGGTGTCTCACTACGGTAGGAGCCCTCATTCTTGAGCTCGCAATAGACCAATTGTTCCTACCAAGCGATGGTATTTACTATTCCTACAGCGGGTTCTTTATGAGCATACTTCTTGGCGTAGCGCTTGTAGAAGAGGGCCTCAAGTGGATTGTGGTCTTCTTGATAGGCTACAAAAGCGAGGAGTTTAACCACCATTATGACGCAATTGTGTATGCGGTCTTTGTCTCTTTGGGTTTCGCCCTCGTGGAGAATATCGAGTATGTCTTTGCCTACGGAGCGTCCACCGGTATTGTGCGCGGTTTTACCGCGATTCCGTGCCATGCGTGCAACGCAATGTTCATGGGTTACTTCTTTGGGCGGGCCAAAACATGCGCAGCTCAGGGCAATGCATCGCTCGAGAAGTTCCATCTTGCTATGAGTATCATTGTCCCCACCTTTACCCATGGTGTCTATGACTTCTTGCTCATGGCGGCCGAGGCAACAGAATCAACCTCATTGGGCATTGCGAGCGTTGTTTACATGATTGTCTTCTTTGCAATCGCTTTCTGGATTGTCAACAGGGTATCAAAAGTTGAGTATAACTTTGACGGTACTCCCGCCCGGCACGATCGCGAGCTTCCCTACACCCGCTAGGGTTTCTCGGCAAAACAACTACCTAAAAAGCCCCGCTCAACTCTCAAAGCTGAGCGGGGCTTTTTGCTAAGGCAGGTATTTTAAGCCAAGAACTTATTTGTTAACAATCTCGTTGATTACCTGATAACCAAAGGTCATGTTGCGGCCGAGGCAGTTGCCTACGAGGTATACCGGGTAGTTGCCACTGTAGTAACGGCCAGAAGTGGTACCAATAGCATAGAGACCTTCGATGGGCTCCTCGTCCCAGTCGAGAACCTGGAGGTGCTCGTTAATACAAAGGCCGTCAAGGGTGGTAAGAATCGAAGCGCCGTACCAGCCGCCAAAGTAAGGAGGCTCGTCAATGCGGGACAGACGGTAGGGCTCCTTGCCAAAGTCAGCGTCAAAGCCAAGGTCGCAAAGCTCGTTGTAACGGGCGATGGTTGCGAGGAAGGTGTCGAGAGCTTCGCCCTCAAAGCCAAGCTTGGCGCCAAGCTCTTCGAGCGTATCGGCCATCATAATGGTTCCGGCCTCAATCTCCTTGGCATAGGCATCAGCAGGGTTGGTGCCGGGCTGGAGGGTACGCTTCCAGGTACCGGCCGAGCAGCCCTGGGTCTGGAAGATGTTTACGTCCTCGGCAGCGCTGCTGTCAAAGAGGATGCACCATACGCCGCCTGGACGGTTGGCTGCTGCATGGCAAATGGCGTCGTAGTTGGCGCTCTCGTTGGCAATACGCTTGCCGCGGCGGTCAACCTTGAGGAAGGGCTGTGAACCAAGGTTATGCTGGCCGGTGCGGTAGAAAGCACCGGTATCCTCCTGATAACCGCAGTTGATTCCCGGAGGAACAAGGCCACGGTCAAAAAGCATCTCGGCTGGGTCGAGGTCCTTTGCAGCACCAATCCACATAGCAGCCTTAATACCCTGGCCAACGTTTGCGGGGTTGGCGTTCATGGAGGTAATAGCCTGAACGGCTGCAGGGTTGAGAGCTTCCATCATCTCGCGGTTGTTGGCATAGCCACCGGTTGCAAGAACAATGTTCTTGGCGTTGATCTGAACATAGCCCTGCGGAGCCTCAAAGATAGCGCCGGTAACGGGGCCGTTCTCCTCACGAATGAGCTTGACGAGTTCATACTCATACTTGATCTCGTAGCCATCCTGCTCAATAATGGTCGCCTGGATGCCGGTGTGGCCAAGAGACATGGGACGCTCGGGGTTTGAATTGGGATTCACGAAACCCTTGTTAGAAACATGGTGGCACTCAGGAGGCATATAATAAATGGTGCCGCCGGCGCGACCTTCTCCGCCGTTTTCTACATCAACGGTAACGGTTGACTCTTCCTCTGAGTGTTTGTTATAGGTGTCAACGAGCCACTCAACAAACTCGCCTGAGTGGTCAACCCAAACCTTACCCACAGCAAAGTCGTTCTTGTAAGAAGCATAACGAGCCCACTCGCACAGCCAGCGGCCGGCGTCCATCTCAAGACCAAGCTCAGCCTGGAACTTTGAGTTGATAGCACCAATGTCTGCGTGTGCGCTGCCATAGGTGTTAAGCTTCTCGCAAAGGATAAAGTCTAAACCAAGCTCAGCGGCATGCATACCGGCTACGAGGCCTGAGCAACCTGCGCCTACAATGAGGATCTCGGTTTCGAGCGTTTCTACAATCTCGCTCTCGGCAATCTCGGGAGCCTCGCCAAGCCAGCCGGCACCAAGGTTGGTGTTGACGGGCTCGTCTGCAAGGGCAACGCCTGCGACAGAAGCTGCGCTCAGGGCAGCGCCTGCAACAGCGGCACCGGTTACAAAACTACGACGCGAAATGTTTTGATCCATGTTTACTCCTTAATTCAACATAAGACACAACTGACCACAACTGTACCTATATACACATGACTTTTGTTGTGCCGTGGATACAACGATGCCCACTTTATGAGAACCCCTATGGTTTATCACCACCCCAAGGGGGTAATCTTGAGGTAAACATGAAACATTGGTTTGCTCTCAGGGCACAATATTACGTATTACCCCAATGGGGTGTTGCATAGATTTACCTGCTGTTATACAAATAGATCACAAGTCTCACACAGGATTCCATAGTATTTACTAATGTGCAAAAGATTGCTGAAACTCAGTTTTGTTCAATTGTTTCTGGGATTCGTATAGTACAATATGTCAATATTCTGTGTAGACACGAGGAGACCGTATGGCAGAGCATGTCTTGCAATTGAATCCATTCAGAGATTTTACACGCAAAGACGCTCTTCTCACACTTGCCTGTATGCTCGCGCTTGGTCTCATTTTATTAGTTTCGTCACTTACTACATCAGTTTCTTTTGCTGCGTACCGCACGTATGGGCTCAGCCGCAATTTACGAGCGGTCTTCTCGGCATTTTGGTACATTATTTTTGCGATTATTTCTTATTACCGTTTAAAGCAGCTCTCAGGAAAACGGATTGTTATCATTGTAACTGCTGCGACACTTCTATGGATAACAATCTTTGTACTAACAGTCACATCAGGCACATTTGAATTTAAAAGCCCCGTACTATGCGGCATTGGATTGTTTTTATTTGCATTTGTTTATTCGTGGATGAACTATCTGTTTGCATGCAGCCTGCTTCGCCTTGTCTCTCTTAAAGCAGCCGCGATTTGCGTAACGGGCGGCGTTATTCTGCGGCAGCTTGCTTCACCTTTGTATACAGGCCTGTCTCAATCTATCGCTATACTCGCGGCCGGAATCATAAGTATTATTCTTATTGCCGCACTCGCATATTTAAGCATACCCATTTTTGAATCAATTTCGAGCGGAGAAACCCTCTCTGACCTCGAGCTTACCAACCCGCTTTCTTCGCTGAGACCCCCTCTCAAACTGTTTATCTGCACATTCATTATATCGTTTACCTATAATTTCTCAAACAATCTTGGTGTTCCGCAGCCGAGTTTACGCAGGTTTCTTGTTGTCTTTATTCTTCTCTTTTTGTTGTATTATTTATTGATCCAGAAAGACGAACAGGAAGACCGTCTCTTCTCGCTCGTGGTGCTTTTTATTATGGCCGGTCTTCTCACTGCTCCCCTGCTGCTCACACAGGATACCTTCCTAGCTCATACATTTTTCTTCCTGGGTTCGAGCTGCTTTACCATTCTCATATGGCTTTTGCTTTATGGGCTTGGTACAAGGAGCTTTGTGTCTATGGCTCCGGTTACGGGTTTGCTCTTGGGGCTTGATTCGCTTGGACAGTTCTTTGGCGGTACTTTTGGCGGAATGGTTATTCCCAATGCGTCACAGGATCTCTTGGGTGCCCAGGCTGCCATCCTTAGCCTGGCGCTTGCGTTCTTCCTGTTTATTTGGCTCGGATTTAAATCGTTCAGCTTCACGGCAGCAATTCGCGGCATCGAGACCGTGCATGAAGTGAAGTCTCCCCTGTTTTTGGGCGTTTCTTCTCAGCTTGATATCTCTGATGATGCCGAGAAGACCTCTCATAGTGATACCGCGTCTGAAGACGCCGGGGGAAACTCTGATGAGACTTCAGCTGACCTCAACAGCCGTGAGCTCTGGCTCAACAACCGTTGCAAAGAGCTTGCCGAGAACGCGGCTCTTACTCCGCGCGAATTTGAGATACTCTCGCTCCTCGCCCATGGCCGGAATGCCGCCTACATCATGGACGCACTTACCATCTCAAGAAACACAGCAAAAGCGCACATCAAGCATATCTACACCAAGCTCGATGTGCACTCTCATCAGGAATTATTATCGCTCGTAGAAAGCGAACTTTAGGTTACTCCCACTCGATGGTGCCTATGGGTTTGGGGGTTAGGTCGTAGGCTACGCGGCATACGCCGGGGACCTCGGCTAAGATGCGGTCTGTTATCTTTTTGAGAAGCGGCCAGTCAAGCTCGGGGACTTGGGCGGTCATGGCATCTACCGTGTTGACGCAACGAATGATAACGGGCCATTCATAGGCGCGGGCTTCTCCGCGAACACCGGTGGCGCGCATGTCGGGAACTATGCAGAAGTATTGCCATATCTTGAGACCGGCGGCTTCAATTTCTTCGCGAACAATGGCATCAGCCTCGCGAAGTGCGGCGAGACGGTCGCGCGTGATGGCACCAAGGCAGCGCACGCCAAGGCCAGGTCCGGGGAACGGCTGACGGTATACCATTGAGTCAGGCAAACCAAGCTGCTTGCCCACAACGCGAACCTCATCCTTAAAGAGGAGCTTTACCGGCTCAACGAGTTCAAACTGCAGATCCTCGGGCAGACCGCCCACGTTGTGATGGGCTTTTACGCCCTTCTCGGATTCGAGAATATCAGGGTAAATGGTTCCCTGGGCAAGGAACTTGATACCTTGCGCCTTGCGGGCTTCCTCGGCAAATACATCTATGAACTCTTTGCCAATGGTCTTGCGCTTGGTTTCGGGCTCGTCAACACCGGCGAGCTTATCGAGGAAGCGGTCCACTGCATCAATATAGATAATATTTGCGCCGAGTTTGTTCTTAAAGACCTCAACAACCTGCTCGCTTTCGCCCTTGCGCATAAGGCCGTGGTTCACATGGACACAGAGGAGCTGGCTCCCGATGGCGCGAATCAAAAGAGCCGCAACAACGCTTGAATCTACGCCGCCCGAGAGCGCGAGCAAAACGCCCGCATCGCCAATTTGCGCTTTAAGCTCGGCCACTGCCTTCTCAATAAAAGCATCTGCAAGCTCGGGGGTAGTAATGCGCTCCATATCTTCCGGACGCTTGTTGGGATCCATCTCGACTCCTTTTCTCCGCATGCGCGGCCTCAAAAGAACTTCTCTTGCGATAGGCAGAACGGTAATATCATACCGCTTTTAAAGCCCGTGTGCCACAGGCGGAGATAATTTAAATGAGAATGTGAAAACAAAAAAGACCGCCGGCATGTTTGGATGCCGGCGGTCTTTGTTTGGTATTTACGGTTTCTTAATAATTCCTTTCGAAAGGAGTGCTCGAGCAATTTGAGTGCTTGACATAGTACTCTCTACTGACTTGTAATAATTCATAAAGGCATTGTAATCCAGCAGTATAAAGTAATTGCAACCATCTACACCTATTCCATTCAATTCCAATGTACCTATTCTATCATCCGGAACCCAATGATAGATAATTTTACCATCACTAAATTCATCACTCGATACCACAAAGCAACAGCCTCTGTAGTCTATTGAGTAGTTCTCTGGTAATTCATCCGGGAAGATACCATACGTGACTGCCTGACCTGGGATAGGAGTTTCATTCAGCAGATTACTTTCTCCCTCTTTTAAAAATATAACCTCAAACACGCTGCTATCCGGAAGGGTAACTTTCCATTCCGAATCAGATATCTTGTATGGAGTACAAACCGCGCCTTCTACTAGCACATCACCATAAATTCCATCCTTATTATTAGACATATCAATATAATATGTTATGTAAACCAAACTAGTTATTGTCAATGTGCCGGGAACTAATGTCACATTCGAACTGAAGACCTGCGTGATATCGACACAATATTCATTATAGATGTAGTACTCAATGGTGTTCTCGCTGCTGCCTATTTCAGTCTGGCTGCCGGTCGCTACGGCAATCAGCTGCCAGGTGCTGGGTAACCAACCTTCGGTTACACTTATGTTTACGTCTTCTGCAGTGAGTGGCGTACCGTCATAGGGCTTGCTTGTAGTGTCAGAGGTTAAGGTAATGGCTATGTCCCACGTTGTAATGGTAAGCGAATCATTTGCTACCCATATATTGTAATTGCTTTCGGTTCCAGAAGAGAACTCGTAGATGCATGACAGTGAGTAAGTGTTATCTTCTACGCCACCACCATTGATGGTTACATCGATTATGTCACCATTAGTGCAATAGACCTTCCATGTGGTGAAACCATCTCCAATACTCTCATTCTCTACCCAGTAAAATTCATCTTCGTCAAGAACATTCAGATTACCGCCATGGAAAAGTCCATCGTAGTATACATTGACACCATCGCTCAAAGAAAGCTCGAAATCCCGAGGAGTAATTGTGCCCTTGTTGTTTTTAAAGGAGAAGGTGTAGTTGTTTTGCTCACCCGTCATCATTGTAACTTCAGGAGTGACAGTGAAATCGCCTGCATTGACACTCTCGCTACCTGTGCTATATAGCTGTACCTCGTCTTCGCCAACGAGGTAAAATACGGATGTTATGCTTATGATATTTCCATAATCATCTCGATCTTCAACCTCGTAGTCTTGTAACACTGGATTTCCGTCAGCATACGTACCACTGATTTGTCCAGGAAATACCGGGCAACCATCAAAAATCTTGCCCTCGCAGTCCAAGTCAAAAACTACAGCAGCCGGTTCAACCGTAAGCGTGCCGAGGTCTTCCATCACCGTATAATTGCTTTCCTTTGCGGTGCCCAAGGTCCAGTCGATCTCATAGGTATTGGTCTGGTTACCCGCGTCTGTGATCGTTCCTGTGGCGGTAACCGATACTGTCTCTTCTTCCACAAGACCAGTTATTGTTACATTGTCATTTGTCAGAGGTGTGCCGTCATATTCCTTTGAATCTGAATCTGTGGTAACGGTGATCTCCTTTGGTGTTACTTCAAGCGTACCAAGGCTTTCTTCGGTAATGGTATAGCTGTCTGGGTCTACTTCGCCCCAGTCGATTTCGTAGGTGTTCTCGGCAGTACCTACGTCAGTGATGGTGCCGTTGGCGGTGATGGTTACTTTGCCTTCGTCTTCTGCTCTGAGGCCGGCGATGGCAGCTTCGCTACAGGTGAGAGGTGTTCCGTCATACATTTTGCTTTCGGATCCGGTAGTTACCTTGATCTCTGTGACAAGCGGAGGCTCTATGGTAAGGGTACCAAGGCTTTCGGAGATGGTGTAGTTATCTGGGTTTACCTCTCCCCAGTCGATTTCATAGGTATTCTCAGTACTGCCGACTTCTGTGATGGTACCGGTAGCCGTAACAGTTATGCTGTCACCGTCTATAAGGCCGCTTACACTGACTTCACCAGACGTAAGCGCAGTTCCGTCATAGGGTTTACTTGCGCTTCCGGTGCTTATTGAGAGAGATGCCGGCAAAATGGTTACTTGAGAGCCTTTGGGCATAGAAAGCGAATAGTTACTATCATTGCTCAGAGAGACAACCGAAGCTGTGAGCGTGTAGTCACCCGCATCACTGCCGCTTCCCACTATGTCAAGCTTTAAGGTATCACCGGTAATCAGAGTATAGGTAAATGTCATGCCATCATTGCCTTCAGATAAGGCCAATTCCCCTGCATGAAGGCCATTTAGATAGATAACTGTAGGTATGGGTACATATACGCTTCCGCTATAGTTTATTGTGCTCTCTGCGCCTATGTTAACTTCTATGATTAAGGGCTCAACAGTAAGGGTGCCAAGCTCTTCGTAGACAATATAGTTATAGGGATTGGTGTAGCCCCAATCAAAATCATAGTCGTTTTCTATACTGCCTGCGTCAGTGAGTGTGCTTATGGTTGCAACTTCGATATACTCTCCGTATACAGTACCTTCTATTGTGATATCAGGATCAGTAAGCTCGGCTCCGTCATATACCTTGCTTGCGGAGCCTGTTGTGATATATAGCGGCGCAGGCTCAACAAGAAGTATACCGAGCTCGATTGTCACGTCAGTAAAGTCATTGGTAACATCTTCTTCATTGGAATCGAGAATGTAATATCCCCCAAGAGTATTTTGGCTCCAGCCCGCGTCTGTTTGGCTTCCGGTTACCCAGGCATAAAATTCATAACCTTCTGGCAGACCGCTTACAAATACATAGTCGTTTTCGAGCGGTGTTCCGTCGTAGGTTTTACTGTCTGAAGACGTATAGATCGTAATGCTATTGATGGGCTCTCTTACTTTGAGAGTTCCTAGGTCTTCGCTGACGTCAAAGTTGCGTTTGTTTTCACTGCCCCAGTCAATGGTATAGGAATTCTCGCTTTCTCCTATTTCTGTCTGGCTGCCGGTAGCGACAACCTTTATGGAGTGCGTGACATCTACTTCAGTAAAGTGTGCTTCCTGGTCGTTAAGTATCTTGCCGTCATAGTATGTTATGCCCGAATCAACACTGATGCGTATATCGGTAAACTCATGTATAAGATTATTCTCAAGTGCTTGATCGATGATTACTTCATTTTTAACGGTTGTGGGAGAAGCGAACTTGGGGAGAAGCTCTATGCGCCCTGCAATACTTGGTTCGTCCCAATTTGCATCTCTGCAGCAGTCTGAGAGGAAAAACTCATTATTAAAAAACAGATACAGTATTTCTGTTGGCAGGTCTTCTTCTGTCACATATGTCTTGACAAACTCTATTGTCGGTTTATTTGCATCTTGGGAAGCACTTGTTGTGTCTGGCTTATCATAGAGGCGCACGGCCAGTTTATAGCCGGCATCCAGCGTGGTTTTAGCGGTTTCTCCGGTAAGGGGGTTGGTGCTGTATACAACGACACTGCCGCTTAAACCATACAGTACTTCTCCTTCTTTCTCGGTAAGTGCTAAAGCAAGATCGCTCCAGGGCTCTTTATGCTCGCTTTCAGGGGTGATGAAGGAGAATTCTTCATAATCTGCAGAAGTGTTACGGTAGATTCTTGTGGTGTTATACGAGACAAGATCTATACCTGCTTCATTGTTGGTAAGAGGAGTTCCGTCATAGAACTTAGTTGCGCTTCCGGTCCATATGGTCATTGGGACAGGCTTAACAACAAGCTGACCGGGAACAGTTTCTATGCTGGTGAAGTGACGGGTAACATCTTTATTTGATTTGTTATAGATGGTATACGAAATTACCGTATTCTTTTCTGTGCCTGCGTTTGTTTGGCTTCCCGAACAAGTGGCGCTGATGCTGAAGTTACCGGGCAAACCATACACAAGCACTTCATTACAGGTTAGCGGCTTTCCGTCATAGAGTTTGCTTGCACTTGAGGCAAAGATGGTAACTGTGCCCTCAAATACCCAGTCGCCGTCTACAGTATATGGGTCAGGTGTCTCTATTTGAGGATCTGATTGGGTGCTTAAGGTTCCTTTGTCTTCAACTTGGTTAGATGGCTGGCTTGGAACTCCCGAAGGAGTTGTTTGCGACTGGGTTTGAGAAGATAATTCGGCTATTTCTTCCTGCGTGGCTCTTTTGACCTGAGCTTGGGACTGATCGCTCGCGGTTGATTCTGCCGACATGTTATATATCCCCCCGCCTGAGGGTGTAATTATAGAAGCATTGGCTGCTATGCCATTTGTTTGTGCCATTGCCGCGCCGCATAAACAAAGCGACGTTATAACCAAACACCATACAAAGAACACCAAGAACCGAGTTTTCACGTTCATACCTCCAACCTTAAACCATAGTAAATTGAGCAGGTAGTTTTTGAAGCCGCTACATTATTGCATTCGTGTTTAATAAAATATACTTCATCTCACATCATTTATCAGCCTAGAAACAAAAACCTGTAGATATACGGTATGAAAACCTAGGTAAAACGCTTAAAGCATCTTTCAAAATCTTGAAGAATCTGGCTGCCTTAAGTGACACGGGGGACGTGTTATCTGTGAATACTATTGAGGACAGAGGCGGGTATACATTCCGTCCTGAGCGTTTTTTATGAGGCGAAAGCGAAGGATGGCATGTATACCCGCCTCTGTCCTCAGAAATATGAAATGGAGTACATCCCGTATCACCCAAACTTTGCACGGTTTCTCGGCTTATTTTAACCTTTAAGTATAACGTTAGTATTTGTCTTCTTCACGGTTGGTTCACACTTTATATAGGCGTTTACCTGCGCATACATTAAAACTGCAGGTAAGAGTTGCCGTGGTTTTGCAAGATGAGTATACTTTGCATTTGTCTCTATTGCCAAAGGTCAGGAGTCTCATTGCGGACCAAATCCCCAGGCATGCCGGTCACGTTGCAACACGGGCGTGTTACAGCCGGATGTATTGTAGCATTTTGTATGCTCTTGGGCACACTGCTAATGCTGCAAACTCATGCCGCTCTTGAACAGAACGTCGCATATGCTGATATGTATGGGTTCGAAAGCTCCCCCGTGACGGATGCCGTGCCAAATGAGCTTCAAATGCGCATCGAGTCGAGCGCACAAGCATATAATGATGCAAATGCCCAGATAGAAGAGCTTGAGAGTATTGCTCAGTCTTGTCAGGAAAAGATTGCCGAGATAGACCGACAGCTTCCCGAGGTTCGTGATGAAGCAAGCCGGGCCATCAGGGCGCATTACAAGTATCAGCTGAACTCTCACGGTCTTCTCGACCTTATACTTTCAGCCGAGGACTTCTCGAGTTTTGTAAGCATGATCGCATATCTGAACGGCGTTGAAGAGTATAACAGCCAGCGTATTGCCGCTTTAGTTGAACTTCATGCTGAGCTTGAATCTCAGCAAGCTATGCTTGAAAGTTCCCTTGCAGAAGCGCGAATCCAGCGTGACGAAGCCGCTGCGGCTCTGGCTGAGGCTCAAGCCGCACGTGCAGAAGCCCAGCGTATAGCTGAGGAAAAAGCACGTGAAGAAGCTGCAAGGTTACAGGCTATCGCAGAGCAGGCCGCAGCCGAGCAGGCAGCTGTCGAGGCCGCCGCAGCCCAGCGTGCAACAGAAACTCAGGATACAGGTACAACTGAAGCACAGCAATCTGTCACTCCCCCGGTAGAAGAACCTACCGTAACGCCAACAGAGCCAACGCCTCAGGAACCTGCAGAAGAAGAGAATAAACCTGTAGAAATCCCGGAAGAACCGGTTGAACCTGAGACTCCTCAGGAAGAAGAACCCGAGTATATCCCTGAAGAGAATCCTGAGGAATACATACCGGAAGAAGAATACTATGAAGAACCTGCTGAGAATGTAGAAGATAACACGAGCTCGCAGGAAGTTGACTGGTCAGACGACAGAAGTGTCTTTATTGCCGAGTGGGGCGCACGCATAGATGCCTACCTGGGCTATTCTCCGCTTGGCGGTTATGGCTCGGTCTTTGCGGCTGCTGCCTGGGATTACGGTATTGATCCTCGTTTTTCTCCGGCAATCTCATGTGTTGAGAGCGGCAAAGGCGCTGTCTGCTTCCTCCCGTACAATGCCTGGGGCTGGGGATCTTCTGTCTGGAGTTCGTGGGAAGAAGCTATTTACGCCCATGTTGCCGGTTTGTCACGCGGTTACGGTTATACCGTGACCTATGAAGGGGCGTGCAGATACTGCCCGCCAACAGCAGATCTTTGGTATGAAATGGTTGTCGCACAAATGTCCCTCATCTAAAAGGACACATAATGGAACAGCATGATATACGTGAGTTTTTACAACAGGTAGCGCAAGGGACGCTACCGGTAGAAGCTGCGTACGAGCGCCTGTCTCAGAGGCCCTCTGCAGACTTGGGCTATGCGAACGTTGATCTCGACCGCAGCTCAAGGCAGGGAGTCTCTGAGGTCATTTACGGGGCCGGCAAGACATCCCAACAGATTGCCGGTATTGTAACAACTCTCGTAGAACATAACCAATCACGCATTCTCATAACCCGCCTTGACGAGCAAAAAGCTCAGGAGGTTAAAGTTTTGCTTGCCGAGAAACTCCCTGCTGACGCTGGATTTACCTACCATGCAGATGCTCATATGGGCACCGTAGGCAGCCCCGCCCCCGCAGACGGTTTGGGCACGGTTTTGGTGCTTTGCGCCGGTACAAGCGATATTCCCGTTGCCGAAGAAGCCGCACTCACCGCAGAGATGCTCGGAAACCACGTTGAGCGCATCTATGACGTAGGTGTAGCCGGAATTCATCGTCTTTTGTCGAGAAATGCTTCTATAGCGAATGCGCAAGTTATTGTTGCCGTAGCAGGCATGGAAGGCGCGCTTGCAAGCGTTGTTGGTGGCCTTGCGCGCTGCCCTGTGATAGCTGTCCCCACCAGTGTGGGCTACGGAACATCCTTTGGCGGCCTGACGGCGCTCTTTGCGATGCTCAACTCATGCGCGAGCGGCGTGAGCGTTGTGAACATTGACAATGGTTTTGGCGCCGGATTCCAGGCAAGCCTCATAAACCATCCCGTTATAAAGCCGGCCCCGTCTAAGGAGTAAACGCCATGACACGTGAACTCTTGCTCGATTGCTCGGCCGGTGTTGCCGGAGACATGCTTATAGCCGCTTTGCTCGACTTGGGCGCTGACCTGGATGTTTTGCGTGATGCTCTTGCTTCACTTGAACTGGAAGGTTGTACCACCCAAATATCAAGAGTCAAAAAGAATGGACTTGATGCCTGCGATTTTGAAGTCCTTCTCGGCGAAGATTTTGAAAACCATGACCATGACATGGAGTACCTCTACGGGACAGCTCACGATGAGGTTGAACATCACCAAAATCATGATATGCATCACGGCCATCGCACTCTTGGCGATGTCTTGGCAATACTCTCAAAAGGCCAGCTTACAGACCGAGCTTCTTTGCTCGCCACACAAATTTTCACGATTTTAGCCGAGAGTGAAGCTCAGGTTCACGGTGCAACTAAAGAAACCGTGCACTTTCACGAGGTGGGAGCGCTTGATTCCATTGTAGATATTGTCTCGGTTGCGGTCTGTATAGACAATCTTGGCATAGATACCGTGTATGTAAGCGAGCTTTGCGAAGGGAGCGGTACCGTTCGCTGCGCTCACGGCATGATGCCTGTTCCCGTGCCTGCCGTAGCAGCTATCGCGAGCGCTTATGCAATTCCTTTGCGCATTCTTGACTCGGTGCACGGAGAGCTCGTTACGCCCACCGGAGCAGCTTGCATCGCAGCACTCAGAAGCCCTCAAATGCTGCACAGCGCATTTACCGTGGAGAAAGTGGGCCTGGGCGCCGGAAAGCGCAATTACCCTCAGACAAGCGGGATTGTGCGGGCTATGCTCATCCATACGCAAGAAAGCGCAACCGCAAAAACCCTCTGGAAGCTCGAGTGCGATATTGACGACGCCCCCGGAGAAATGCTGGGCCATGCTTTGGACGGTATTCTCGGCCTCGGAGCGGTCGAAGCTCATTACCTGCCCATCTATACCAAAAAGAACCGCCCTGCGTGGCAACTCCAGGTTATATGCTCGGAAGATGTGCGCCCTTCGGTAGAATCATATGTTTTCTTTGAGACAACAACCATTGGCATTCGCAGAATTCCCCTTGAACGTAGTGTTCTCGAGCGCTCTATGGCCAGCATTACCACACCCTTTGGTCCCTGTGATGCCAAGGCCGTCATCCTCCCCACCAGAGAAACAAGGCTTTACCCCGAGTATAAAAGCGTCTGCAACCTAGCCCAAACAGCTCATATCCCCTACCAAGAAGCCTACCGAGCCGCACTCGCCGCCTGCACAGCAAAAGAATAGGCGCCCTCAAAAGTCCTCCTCCTGAGACGTTCTCAAAGAAACGGCCTCATGCAGAGAAATCGTCGTTTTGTGACTACTCAAACGCATTTAAGTAGTCAGTTTTCTTCTTTTGGCTCGTAAGGCCGAGAAGCTCCAGCTTTCTGACCTGCGGGTTCTTCTCGGCCACTTATTCTAACCAGTCTGAGATGACTACTCAAACGCATTTGAGTTGTCACAAAACGACGATTTCTCTGCACAAGGATATCTCTTGGGTGGTCTGATCTTCTATTTGAGTCACGAGGATGCGGGTTTTATCTCATGCCCGTGACTCACTTGTGACTCCCAACAGACCAAAAGTTTTGCCTTTTGGCCTTCTTAGAATGTTAATCTGCAAAAAACATCAAATTATTTTGAGATTGAGCGCGTTTCTTGCTCCAAGTTGGGGTAAGCTTTCTCTTAACGTGTTCGTTGAGTGAAAGGAGCTTGTATGAACATTACAATAACCGGACGCAACATCGCTGTTTCTGATGGATTGCGCGCACACGTTACCGAGAAACTCGAGGCCGCCACGAATGTCTTTGACATTCCTATGGAGGCAGAGGTTGTTCTCCGCGTCGAGAAGAACCCTGCAAATCCTGTTCCCCAGGTTGTGGAGGTCACGGTATTTACCAAGGGCACGGTAATTCGCGTTAGCGAAGCCGCCACAGATATGTACGCCGCCATTGATGCGGCAGCAGACCGCGTATCCAGGCAGTTGCGTAAGTATAAGACCCGTGTAATTGACAGGCGCCAGCGTCAGTCCGGATCACTCTCTGATCTTGCAGTTGAGCTTCCGGAGATAGCTGAGCAAAAGCAGCCTGAAGCAGAGGAAGAAGAGGAACAGGAAGAGATTCTGCGCGAGAAGCTTATTGAGTTCACAAGACTCACGGTAGACCAGGCCCTTTTGCAGACAGATCTTCTGGGCCACCCCTTCTTTGTATTTACCAATGCCGAGACGGGCGACGTCAACGTTATTTATCGCCGCAAAGATGAAGGCTATGGCATTCTTAAGCCAATTAGCCCTGCCCCTGCAATGGGTGCATAGTAGGTAGCATGTAGCAATCAAAAGAGACGGTTGCGTGCAACCGTCTCTTTTCTTATTGCTCAAGGTTGCGAAAGGCTCAGTGGTTTATGATTGACAAGCGTTTTTTCCGTGCATATTCAAATCATCAAACATGCCGTATAGTGGTCGATTCATGCTCTGATATCACGTGCGAAATCGCACAAAAGCTCGGCGTGGATATTATTGAGTTCCCGTATGTTCTCGACGGAAAAGACTGCATTGATGATCAATTTGAATCAGTTTCATCGCAAGAGTTTTATGGCCTGATGCGCAACGGCGCAAAAGTACTGACAAGCGCAATACCTACTGGCCATTTTGTGGAAATCTTTAACAGTATGGCCGAGGCGGGCATACCCACGCTCTATCTGAGCTTTACCGCGGGACTTTCGCGCTCGGTGGACGATGCGCTTAAAGCCGCGGCTATTGTGCGCGAAGATCACCCCGGCTTTGAGATAGAAGTTCTCGATAACCGGTTGCCTTCGCTTTCTGCTTTGCTTTTGGCAATGGAAGCGTGCGCGTTGCGCGACCGTGGTCTTACCATGCGTGAAATTGCACAATGGGCTCAGACGGCTCCCAATTATGTACACGGATACTTTACCCTCGATTCACTTAATTGGCTTGCAGCGGGCGGCAGAGTGCCCAAATCTGCGGCGAAACTAAGTACTCTTCTCGACATGAAGGCGAATCTCGCGTTTGACCTTGACGGAGCGCTCACGCTCACAGGGATGTCGCGCGGCAGGCGCAAGTCACTCAAAAATCTTGCCGCGACGCTTGAGAACAATTATGATGCTTCCCGGCATGGCCCTATTGCCATTGTGGATGCCGGATGTGCTGATGACGCAGATTATCTCGAAGAAATGGTACGGGCCGAGCTCAAAGACACGTGCCCGCAAATTGTACGGCTTATTCTTGATCCCACCATTGGAGCACATGTAGGCCCCGGTATGGTTGCGATTTCTTTCTGGGGCATCGACCGCGCGCTCATTCAGCTTGGTAAGCGCTAGGGAGCGGTAACGTGGATGTCGTTATTATTCTTGTGCTCTTTGGAGTACTCGGAATCCTTATAGGCTACAAAATTGGAACTACCTGGGGAGAAACCCTCGAAACCTCCCGCCAGTATTGGATTTGCAATCTCATCGCCATAGTGGCGGGCATTCTTTTCTCGGCGCTTATTGTGGCCATTGGATACGTGGGTTTCTCGGGCCTTGCAATCGGGTTAATTGCGGGTGTAATTGCCGGACTTAAAGCAGGCTTTGGGCAATCTGTAGGTATTTGGAAAAAGCACGACACCTTTTTTAGAGTTAACAAAGACCACTTAGAAGCTGCCGAAGCAGCCGAGCGTGCAAAAGAAGAAGGCATGACAGCTAAAGAGCGCGCCGAGCGTGACTTGGTGAGCGTAGGCAAGAATAAAGAGCATTAAAGAGGGGCATATGGATACAGGAGACTCCCCGTTAGAAGACGAAGCACAGAGCGGGCAGGAAGCCATTTATCTGGAGCCGGTCCAGGGGCGCCGTGTAGAAGTGCAAATTGCAGCAAGCGACCAGTTTGCCGCACGCCTGGTGAAGGCTTATAAACAGCGCTCAAAGTGGGCCCGCAAGCAAGGTATTACCTGCTACCGGGTTTATGATGCAGACCTTCCTGATTATGCGGTGTGCATTGATATCTATGAGGGTACGCCTGCCACGCCCGGCAGGTGGGTTGTGGTTGCCGAGTATGCAGCGCCCAAACATATTGACCCTGAGCGCGCCGCGATGCGCCTTGCAGACGTAATGGCGCTTATACCCCCAATTCTCCAGGTAGACGCTTCTCAAGTGTTTTTAAAGGTACGTCAAAAGAGCAAGGGTGGGTCGCAATACAGCGAACACCAAAACGAGCACGCGGTTGCGCTTGTCGAGGAAAACGGTCATATTTTTGAAGTAAATTTCTCGGATTATCTCGACACGGGCCTGTTTTTGGACCACCGCAATGTGCGTAAAATGCTTGAAGACATGGCTAAAGGCACAAGGTTTTTGAACCTGTTTGCATATACCGGCAGCGCGACCTGCTATGCGGCAGCCGGCGGAGCATATGCAACAACCACCGTTGACCTCTCGCGCACCTATCTTGAGTGGGCAGTCCGTAATATGGAGCAAAATGGATTTAAGGGCACAAAGCATGAGTTTATTCAGGCTGATACTATGCCCTGGATTCAGGAGCAACGCCACACCAAAAACCGCTGGGACCTCATTTTTGTAGACCCTCCCACCTTCTCGAATTCCGCCCGCATGCGCAAGCGTGGCTTTGAAGTACAGCGAGATCATGCCGAGCTTATCATTGGGGCATCGCGCCTGCTCACCAAAGGTGGGACACTGGTATTCTCGTGCAACCTCAGGTCATTTAAACCTGACACAGAAGCGCTCGCAAAAGCAGGAGTTGAGCTCAAAGATATCTCGGCAGAATCAATTCCCGAGGATTTTGCCCGCAACGCCCGCATACACCATTGCTACCTGGCCCAGAGAACCGTCCCGGCAGAGAAATAAATGCACTAAAAAGAACTGCAAACCACCCAAGAGACATCCTCGTGCAGAGAAATCGTCGTTTTGTGGCAACTCAAATGCGTTTGAGTAGTCATCTCAGACTGGTTAGATTAAACGGCCGAGAAGAACCCGCAGGTCAGAAAGCTTGGGCTTCTCGGCCTTACGAGCTAAAAACAGAAAACAGACAACTCAAATGCGTTTAAGTAGTCACAAATTGGAAATTTCTCTGCACGTGGCTGTTTCTCGTCAACCTTTTGAATATGAGAGAATAAGAATCTGAATAAACTGCTACTTAAGACCGGAAAGCCTTAGGTAGAAGCTCTTATTTTCTGAAGGTCTTCGAGAAAAGCCGTCTTAAAAGTGCTTAGCGGGTGCGAGGTCTGTTTGAGCCTACTGGTTCACTACGAGGGTGGAGGAGGTTATGACTCCCAGGTCGCCTACCCATTTTTCTCTGATGAGACGGAGCTTGCCGTTGGAGGAGATGGTATCGAGGGCGCTGCGCACCGCTGTTTGAAGTTCGCCGTTGGAGGTAGCTACTGCGATGCCTCGGGTCTCGGGCAAGGACAGGGCGCCAACCATGGTGATGGTGGGATACGCCGTTGCGAGGTATCCGCCCATGAAAGAGTCGCAGGCAACATAATCTACATCGCCAGCTGCCAGCGCGGCAAAGGCATCATTTAAGGTAGCATACGGAGTAAGAAGACAGGTAGGAGCTATGGTTTGGAGGGCTCGTGCCGAGACTGAATTGTCCTGCACGCCAACGTCGGATATCGCGAGCTCGGTGACGGTGACAACCTCGGGCTGCTCGGCGCCAAAAATCGCGGGGGCGCTGTCAGAGTAGCTGCCAATAACAAGCTCGCGGCCATCAGTCAAAACCGAACCCTGAACACCCATTACGATATCGCAGGCGCCGTTTGCGGCGGCGTTTACATTGGTGCCGATGTTCACAAAGTGTGCTGTGAGACCCATGTTCTCGGCAAGTGCGAGGGCGACATCAATGTCAACACCTTCAACAGGGGTTACGGCAGACGACGTTCTCCATGCATACGGGGGGTTCTCGGTATTAACGCCTATGGTCAAGACGCCTTCTGTAATGGTTGCTTTTTCACTGACGGTGGGGAACATTTGGGTTTGCCGCTGAGCCTGTTCAAGAGAGGGTAAGTCTGAACAGCCAATTAAAGCTCCGCTTACCAAAAGACATACAAGCAAAGACAAAACAGCAACGACCCTGCGCTTCATAACTTCTTCCTTCTCTGCTTAAAGCAGCTCCAATAACCCAAAACCCCAAGCACATCCTCTTGGCTGACCTGGTTTTTGACCCCACACTCGCATGCCGGAGCATTCGCTTAAGGCACCGCAATGCCCGCCACTAACGGCTCTCTCGCCCGCAGGATATTGGTATCCTGAAACGGTTAAACGGGCGGCATGACTTACTCCTAGAACGCGCCGTGCTCACTTTTATGCGCACATAAAAGCTTACGTGGATCCTTTTGACCGCGTCTGCCATGGACTTGGACTTACGCCCGCAACCACAGACCCAAGAGGATAGTGCACATAGTACCAAATCTTTCCGGTTTTTACCATACACGAACAGCGGTTGCTCCAAATACCAAAGATGCACCAGCTTCTTTGAGTGTACGTGCAGCTTCGCGAATGGTAGCTCCCGTTGTCAACACATCATCAATACAAATAAAACTCAAACCCGTCAGCGATTTTATGCTTACCATAGAGCCGCTCACATTCGAGCTCCTCTCGGCACGGCTCAAAGACCGCTGGTCATGGTGCGATCTACGAGCCAAAACATCAAGACAGGGCTTGCCGAGAAGCCCTGCTACGTTCTTTGCGATTGGTTCCATATGGTCAAAACCACGCCGGGCATATGCCTGCGGGGTCGCCGGAACAAAACAAACCGCATCATACGCTTGCAAGTCCAAACGCGCGAGACCGTCTGATTCCCTGAGGGCATCTGCAATAAAACGGCCGAGTATATCTGCAAGACGCGATTCCGACCAGTCTTTATAGGTTCGCACAAGCCGGTCGAGCGGCCACTCGTGTTCACCATAACAACACATTCCGTCAAGCTCACAAAAGCGCTCAGGAGTGGGCTCGGCTCCAAAGATTTCTTCACGGTCTACGCACCCGGAGCACTCTGTACATACCAGATAGCCATAGGGAGCTCCGCATTTTTTGCAGGCGTACATCTGTTCTATATACGGGAGTTTTTGTGTACAGTCCGGACAAAGCAGACTGCCCGGAGCGTCGCAGCCTACGCAGCGCGTGGGCCACAAGGTCTCTGCCAGGCCTTCTTTTAAAAAAGAGAGGACCGGCTTTTGAAGACGTCTTACACGTGCTGTCATAGCTTGAGATTTGGGTCCGCGTCTGCGGTCAGAGGCGAAACATCACCATGGTCAAGGTGATATTTTGCAGCGAGCGCAATCATGGTTGCGTTGTCGGTACACGCCTCGAGCGGCGGCACGGTCACGCGCACATGCTTGGGCCTGAACGCACGCTCATAGGCCTCACGCAGGGCTTTATTTGCGGTCACACCGCCTCCGGCGCAAAATTCTTTTACTCCGCATTCTTTAACGGCAGTTTTTGCCTTGGCCACCTGAACATCAATAACCGCTGCCTCAAAAGAAGCGGCAAGATCTGCAATGTTGACCGGCCTTCCCTGGGCATTGCGCTCCTCAATATAGGTCACAACTGCGGTTTTTAAACCTGAGAGAGAAAACCTGTAGTCATGGCTGTGGAGCATCGCGCGGGGGAAGTCAATGGCTTTGGGGTTACCCTGCTTCGCAAAACGCGAAATAATGGGACCGCCGGGATACCCGAGCCCGAGCGCTTTGGCTACCTTGTCAAACGCCTCGCCCACCGCATCATCAAGCGTCTCGCCCAAAATGCGGTAGTCTCCCCAGTCTTTAACGTGCACAAGCATGGTATGCCCGCCCGAGAGCAGGCTTGCCACAAACGGAGGCGTGAGATCAGGAGTCTCAAGAAGATTTGCAAAGAGATGGCCTTCCAGGTGGTTTACGCACACAAGCGGAATATCCTGCGTCCATGCGAGCGCCTTTGCAAAAGAAAGTCCCACTACAAGCGCTCCTACAAGGCCCGGACCTTGCGTACAGGCAATGGCCGAGAGGTCCTGAGGTGCAAGCGAAGACACGCCAAGCGTGTTCGCAGCGTCTTCGAGCGTCTTTTGGTAAACGCCTACCAGTGCCTCAATATGTTTGCGGCTTGCAATCTCGGGCACCACGCCGCCAAAACGCGCATGAAAATCAATTTGTGTTGCGACAACACTCGAGATGATGCGGCCGCTTCCATCAATAATCGCCATAGCGGTCTCATCGCAGGAGCTTTCGATCGCAAGTATCATCTTGCCGGCGGCAGCAATTGCCTGCTCTTCTTCATGAGTGCGCTCTGCATGCACCTGCGGCCATGGATTAGAGGCGTCAGCATTCTCTGCATCACGCTCAACTGTCTGAGCGGCTTTGAGCGGGAGATCTGCCTTCATCACAAGCGCATGATTCCCCTGACCGTAATAGTTCTTTCGCTCGCCTACCGGCTCAAATCCCATCTTGCGGTATAACGCCTGAGCCGCCTCATTAGTTGCCGCAACTTCAAGCGTTGATGTAGTAGCTCCAAGCATTTGCGCGTCATATGAAACGCGTTCCAAAAGAGCCTGAGCAATACCGAGTCTTCTGAACTCCGGAGCAACCACAACGTCGAGGATTTCGAGGTTTCCGTCTATAACCATACCGCCTGTGAAGGCAATAACCTGGCCTTTGTCATAAGCGGTCCACCAAAGGCGGTCGCGCTGAGAAAACTCTTCTTCAAAGAGTGCACGCGACCAGGGCGTATGGGTTGCTTCGTCTGCATATACCCGGGCTTCAAGCTGAGCTACGGCAACCGCATCATTTATGTTCATGGGACGTAGCTGGTATGGCAAACTTCCCAAAAGCTCGTCAACACCGGTCACAAAGAGCGTCTCTTTTTGTGCAAGGCCCAAACGAATGCGTTCGTTCTCCTCGGCATCAGAAAGCCTCGTATAAAGCGGCAGCACTGAGGCCGGATCACCCAAAAAGCGCTCGTCGAACCTGCTCGGTTTTAAGAGAGTATGAAGCAGGCCGGCTCCCGTGGGATACCACAACTCTTCGCTCACGAACTCCTCAAAGCCGGCTTCTGCAAACTGGGCTTTGTACTTTTTGAGGCCGTCTCCTGCGAGAAGCAGGTTTTTGGTATTCTCGGCAGCGGTCCAGGCTTCTATTGCCTGCGCAACCTTCATGACTGTCTCGGAAGTAAAACAGCGCTCTGCCCCCTCGTCAGTAAGCATATAAATGCCCGGGTACACCTCTTTGCGCATTGCGTCGCCCACAATACCCACGCGTCCCCTGATGCCGTTTTGCCAAAGATTCCAGGCAACGGCGTCAAGCGTAGAAGCTCCAAAAAGAGGGACCTCGAGACCACAGGCAAAGCCTTTAGCTGCGGCAACGCCAATGCGCACACCGGTAAACGAGCCGGGGCCCGTGCCTGCCAGAACCATGTCAATATCTGAGCGCTGTAAACCCGCGTCTCTGAGCATTGCGTCTACCGTGAGCACAAGCTCAACGTTTGCCTGGCGCGGGCTTGTGTGGTCTGCCGAGCCAAGCAGCTCAATGCTCTTGGCAACCCGGCCCTCAAACGTCACGTTTGCTACGGCGCAGGCAAGCATCTCGGTTGATGTATCAATTGCAAGAACACAGCGAGTCTCAAGTGAATCTGTATGCAAGGTTGTTTGCGGTTGCGTCAACATACTCTCCTTTTGCCGGAACACCCCTTATGACCTCGTGTTACTCTGCTTGCGCGCGCGAAGCGCAAACATCTGTAACGCGCGCGTCAAAATCCTCCAAGAGGTCGCGGGCACGTGTTCCGTGCGGATAAAACTCAAGGGTTCGGGCCGGTTCCAAGCCCTGTGCACTCACGTCATTGCGTGAGAACATAATATCAAGGCGCTCGTCGCCAAACTCGTCAATAAACATATCGCCCCACTCTATGATACAGACGCCGTCTGCCTCGAGCAGGTCATAAATACCCGTGTCCTCAAGCCGGCTTGCATCTTCAAGCCGGTATACGTCTGCATGGTAAAGCGGGATACGGCCCGTGTCATGTACCTGGACCACAGCAAAGGTAGGGCTCGTTACGGGGTCGGCGTCACCTAAGCTCTGCGCAACTCCCCCGGTAAAGCAGGTTTTGCCCGCTCCAAGGTCACCGCCCAGAATTACCACATCGCCCGGCATAAGAAATTCTCCCAATATGCGTCCCAAACAGCGCGTTGCTTCTGCCGATAAGGACTTGTAGACTCCTTTTGCCGCACGCAGAGGCAATGCCTGAGCATCCAGGGCGTCATTCTCCGTCATAAAACTTATTCACCTTACTCTTCCTGCGTATTGAGCACACTCTGCTCGGCCGGCAGCGGTACTTCTCCGCGAACAAGCTGGCCAAGCAGTCTGAAGTCTGTCTCGAGCTCGGCAAGCTTATGAGTATCGCGCAAAACGGCCGCCGGGTGGAAGGTGGGCAGCACCGCAAAATGGCCGGTCTTGTGCACCATGCCGCGCAGACGAGTGATACCAAGATCAGTACGCAGAATAAAATGGGTTGCGGGGTTGCCGAGCGTCATAATAATATCAGGCCAAATACTGCGAATCTGTTCGCGCAAATAGGGCGAACAAACTTCGACCTCGTCCGGTTTGGGATCGCGGTTGTTGGGCGGCCTGCATTTGAGCACGTTCGCAATGTAGACATCGCTGCGATGCAAACCTGCACAATCCTCAAGCACACGGTCGAGAAGCGCTCCGGCCCGCCCCACAAAAGGAATGCCCTGAGCGTCTTCATTTGCACCGGGAGCCTCGCCCACCAGCACAACACGGGCATAAGGGTTGCCCACGCCAAAAACAATATTGGTTCGTGTCTCCCAAAGCGGGCAGAGCCTGCAATCGCCGAGCGTCAGACGAATCTCATCAAGCGAAACTTCGCGGGGGTGCGGGTGTTCATGCCCCGGAATGGAAAGCACTGTTTTCATAGGCAAAAATCACCTCTCCTCACAGGCGGCAATAACGCAAAACTTACTGTACAAAGACTTTTGGCAAGCGGTTGTCAAAGGCACAAACAATTTCATAATTGATGGTGCCGAGCAAATTCGCGATAGAATCTACCGTAATGGTTTCTTTGCCGCTTGTGCCAATAACCGTAACCTCATCGCCCACTTCTACCGGTTTCGCGCGCGAGCGCTGTGCAAGTGCGAGCGCCGGGTCAACCTCAAACATAAACTGATCCATACAGATGTTACCCACCTGCCTGAACCTGCGGCCCTCGTACAGAACATCAATGCGGTTGCTCAAAGGCCTTGAGAGGCCGTCGGCATAACCAAGGGGCAACGTCGCAATTTGTATGCCCGAGCGCATCACGCGGTAGGTCATGCCGTATCCCACGCCCTCGCCCACTGCGGGCTCACGCACACGCGTTACACGTGCACGCACACTCATAGCCTGTCTAAGATCAAGCTTTGAGCGGGTAATATCTGCAGGATGAAGACCATAAAGACCAATACCCACACGCACCATATCAAAGTGGGCCTCGGGGTGCAAAACGGTAGCAGGCGTGTTACAGCAGTGAACAATACCGGGATCAATATCTAAGCTTTTGATTGTGGTAACAGCTTCCCTAAAACGCTTGAACTGCATCGCAAAATCCCAGTCAGCGGGTTTCTCGGCAGTTGCAAAATGAGTGAATACGCCGCCAAGCTCAATGCCGCTCAGACGCTCGGCTACTACCACAAACTCGCCTACTTCGTCATGAGGCACACCAATGCGGTCCATGCCTGTGTCTACCGCGAGGTGGTATTGTGCAACTTTTGACTGGCCCAAGGCGGCCTGGCCGAGCCTGCCCACAAACTCGAGATCGTATACAGCGGGAGTAAGGTCATTTGCGACAATTGCATCTACCGACGTAACGGGCGGCTGGGCAAGAATCAGTATTGGCTCTTCAATGCCCTGGTTGCGCAGGGAGATTCCCTCATCTACCGTCGCCACGGCAAACATATCTGCTCCCACAGACTTGCATGCGCGTGCAACCTGTGCGGCTCCGTGACCGTAGCCATTGGCCTTTACAACAGCGCAAAAGCGGGTAGAACCATGAGTGAGGTCCTTAAATACCCGGGCATTATGACGGATGGCAGAAAGATCTACCTCAACCCAGGCCCAACGGTTATTTGGCAATTCACGCAGCTCTGGTACCATTGCACACTCCTCTGACAGTCATTGCGTAAGACAGGGTAAGACAGAAGGCAAGTGTAAATCCCCTGCCTCATCTGTTAGTATTAAAAACGGAAGCGTCTCTTCTTGGCGAGCACGGCTTTAGCTCGCGGACGCTCGTCAATTGGTTTAGCTTTGGGGTCATCTATATGGATGGTAGCCTGCTCATGGTAGTCCTCGAGCACCTGGGCCACGTCCTCTTTGGTCAGCGGCTTAACGAGGTCATCAGACAGAGGAACAACCGGTATTTCTTCTTCTATCTCGGGAATTGCGGTCTCCGAGAGCAGGATGTTTGTGGGGGCTGCGAAAGGCTCCTCAATGAATTCCTCAACCGGCTGCTCAACAAACTCCTCTGCAAACTCTGCTACCTGCTCTGCCAGGGATTCCTGAACCTCCTCGGCAGCTTCAAAAGCCTCCTGTGCCAACTCCTCAGCAGCTTCTTGTACAGCCTCTGCTACAGCTTCCTCAACAGGCTCCTGAGCAGCTTCCTGTGCAGGAATTTGTATAAGCTCTGACACGGGCTCTTCTGGCGCGGGTTCCTCTGGCACAGGTTCCTGTACGGGTTCCTCGGCAAGCTCAACATACGGCTCATCAAGTTCATCGAGTTCAACCACATATGAGAGCGGGTCAACGCCAAATTCCAATTCATCGAGGTCGAGCGGGGGCATTTGTGTGGTCTCCCCTGCCGTACCCAGCGGCGGCTGTTTGACCGAAACTCCCGGGTCCGCAAGAACAGATGCACTGATAGCGCGCTTGAGCGGAGATGCCGGTACAAAAGGCTTTACGGTTGTTACAGGCTCGGGCTCCGGCTCGGGTTCAGGCTCAGGCTGAGCGGGAACCACCGGTGCTTTTTGCTCTTCAGGCACATCTTGCTTCTCTTGCTTTGCATTGCGTAAAGCCGCTTCTCTGCGCATAAACAGTCTTGCGAAGGGCGAAGATACATCAACATTATACGGTGAGTTATCTGCCGGCTCAGGTTTGGCCGGCTCTTTTTTCTCTTGGAATGCGAGAGGTTCCTCAAGCTCAAGCATGGCGTCATCGCTCGGTTCGGCAAAAGCCGCAGCATCATCTGCCGCGCTCTGTGACATACGGTCAGAGCGAATCAGATCCTGGACCTCTTTTGGAGGCACAATCGAATCTTCTTGAGACAACACGAGGTTTGCCTCAAGAGACGCGGGGCTGTCTTCCATTCCCTCAAGCGCAGCATAATCTGCACGGGTGAGAAGCTCGTCAATCGCAAGGCCGGCAAACTCAATGAGATCAGTCGCCACCACGCCTCGCGAACCGCATCTGCCAATTGCCAGTTCTCCGCAGAGAGCATGAACACGGTCTGCAAAAGCTACGGTCATGAGCATATCTGAGGTATCGAGTTCTTCTCCGTCTTTGCATGCAGCCATGTTCTGGGCCAAAACAGCTCCCACAATACCGGCCAAAACGTCACCGGAGCCGGCTGTAGCCAGGCATGGTGAACCGGCCTCGGGAATAACCGAGCCCTCAACGCCAACAACAGAGCTTACCGGGCCCTTTGCCAAAACCGTCATATTTGATGAGCCAACCGCCCAAACAAGCGACTGCGATGCTTCAACAGCCTGAGACAGGGCGGCTACCTCTGAGACTTCTTTATTCACCAAACGCGAGAGTTCATGCGTATGCGGAGTCAGTACAAGAGGCTTTTCCCGGCGAAGCGGCTCGGGATGCTCTTCTGCACTGCCTGTGCAAATCTTCACAAGGGCATTAAGGGCATCGGCATCAAGCACGAGCGCGGCGTCGGAATCTAAAAGCGAGCGCACAACTTCGCATGCACCAAACGAGGTGGTCATGCCCGGACCGACAATTACCACGTCTGCTTTCTCTGCCAAAGCTGCCATTTCGCTCGCTGCAGAAGAGTCAAACGTGCCGTCTTCATCGCTTGGAAGTCCAATAACCGGAATGGTAAGCATATGTGCCTGAGCACAGGCAACAACCGGGTACGGAACCGCGAGCGTTACATAGCCTGCTCCGGAGCGCGCAGCAGCGGCTGCCGTCATAATTGCGGCGCCGGGATACTGTGCCGAGCCTCCCACTACGAGCACGCGGCCATGGGTATACTTGTCCTGGAGCGGGTTTGTCTCGGCAAGAATGCCCTCGTAATCTGCATCTTCGAGCATATACAAATCTGCGAGGTCGTCAAGGCCGCCAATACCCTCCTGCTCGTCTACCAAACCCACGCACACAATTTTGCCGCTTGCGGCACGGCCTTCGCCAGAAATGAGGCCCGGCTTTGCCGCAAACATGGTCACTGTAACATCAGCATGCACATAGGGTCCCTGCGCGAGACCGGTTTGAGCATCTATACCGCTTGGAACATCTATAGAAACAACCGAGCCGCTAAACGAGGCGTTGAGAATCTCAGCCCACTGAGCGTACGGCTCTTTTAAGGCGCCCGAGAAACCCGTGCCAAACATTGCGTCAATACAAACGTCAGAGGCGCTCAAGAGCTTCTCAAGCTGCTTGTCAGAAGGACTCACCAGAATAGGAATGCCTCTGTCGGCAACGCTGTTCGCCATTTTGCGCGAAAGCTCATTTTTGATGAGGGCCGGCGTCGCAGCGGTTACTACCGTGACGTCGTAGCCATGTTTCTCGAGGTTATCTGCACAGACCCATCCGTCTCCGCCGTTTTTGCCCATACCGCAAAACACAACAATTTTGCCGCCTTCGCTGAGCTGTGCTGCCTGCAAAGCAACAACCGCACCCGCCCGGGTCATGAGCTCCTGCTCAGATACCCCGTTGCTGATACACGAAGTTTCAAAATCCCGAATTGCCGAGACACTTATGATGGGCTTCATTTATGCGTCCTCCTCTTTGCGGTCAAGCTCGTCAAGAAGCTTGCGAGCCTGCTTAAACTGCTCTGCCAATGCGGTCTTCTCGTCTGTATGTACCTCACGCTTAACCCGGGTTTGTGCTGTTGAGGCTACGGCATTCGCAACAGCGATATCGCTCGTATGCGAAATCGAAAGATACACCTCGAGCACACCCTGGTTTTGGGCAACTTGCTGCGCTTTCCCGGTCAGAATAGCAAGCGGCTTCCCTCGGTCATCATGGTCAACCGAGACGTCCTTGAGACCCATGCCGCTAAAACCTGTTCCTAATGCCTTGAGCACAGCTTCGCGAGCCGCAAAACATGCGGCATAGCTTGCGGCAGGATTTGACCTTTTATCGCAGTACTCCTGCTCGGTCTCGGTAAAAACACGCTGCTTAAAGCGGGGTGTGCGCTCAAGGATGGCGCGCATCCGCTCAATCTCAACAATGTCTACCCCAATACCCGCGACAGCCATATTATTGTACCTACTGATTATTCACCGTCAAGCTCATCACGAACAACCTGCGCAATACGCTGCGCGCACTGCTCGGCGTCTTCCTCGGTCTCTGCCTCTACCATTACCCTTACGAGAGGCTCGGTGCCCGAGGCCCTTACCAAAACGCGGCCGTTGTCGCCGAGATAGGCATTTTCAGCAGCAATAGCTGCAAGAACACCGGGATTTGTGGAATGCTCGTCCTTGCGGGGAGTCTTTACGTTGATGAGCGCCTGCGGGAAGTGCTTCATCACCGAGGCAAGCTCTGCAAGCGACTTACCGGTATGCTTCATAACGCCAAGTACCTGCATTGCGGTTACAAGGCCGTCGCCAGTGGTGTTGTGCTTAAGGAAAATAATATGGCCTGATTGCTCGCCGCCAATAACGGCGCCGTCCTCGAGCATCTGCTGGAGCACATAACGGTCGCCTACCGCTGTTTGGTAAACGCTGATACCGTGCTCTTTCATGGCACGCACAAAACCAATGTTGCACATAACCGTCGAGACAACCTCTGACTGAGCTAGCTCGCCGCGCTCGAGCATATCGCAGGAGCAGAATGCAAGCACATAATCTCCGTCAATCTCATTGCCCTGGGCATCTACAAAGAGAACGCGGTCTGCGTCGCCGTCGTGAGCAATACCAAGGTCTGCATGCTCTTTGAGAACCCTCTCGCGCACCTGGCCCAGGTGTGTTGAACCGCAGCCTACGTTGATGTCATAACCGGTGTAATCAGTATTAAATGCAATTACGTTGGCGCCCAAACGCTCAAGCGCCTGAGGAGTTGTTTGACAGCTTGCGCCATGGGCACAGTCAACAACAATCTTAAGACCGGAGAGGTTAGTATCGATGGTAGAAATCGCATGCGAGATGTAGCGCTCATGAGCATCCTCGAGATATTCGAGGCGTCCTACAGCTTCGCCCGTGTGATACTCAAAATCCTTAAAGCCTTCAAGCGCAAAGTTTGCAAGAGCATCCTCGGCATCATCGGTCGCCTTCATGCCGTCGGGACCAAAGAACTTAATGCCGTTGTACTCGGGCGGGTTATGGCTTGCAGAGATTACAACACCTGCGTCTGCCTTATAGAGCACGGTCAGTAAAGCAACAGCCGGCGTAGGAATAACACCTGCGCAAAGTGCGGTGCCACCGGCAGCCATAATACCGGCTGTCAAAGCATTCTCGAGCATCTGTCCGCTCAGACGGGTATCCCTGCCCACGACAATCTTTTTGCCGTACACGGTAACCGCCGCAAGACCAAGTTTGAATGCCAAATCACAAGAGAGCTCAGCATTCGCAACGCCGCGAACACCGTCTGTGCCAAAGAGCGTATTCGGCATATCTCAACACCTCCTAAGTCATAAACCTTACGTAAAGCAAACGGGACACCCACACAAAGTGCAAGTGCCCCGTTGAAACTGTACAAATATTGAAATAGATATTAACGCTTTGAGAACTGCGGACGCTTGCGAGCCTTCTTCAAACCGTACTTCTTACGCTCGACAACACGGGCGTCGCGGGTAAGGAATCCGGCCTTCTTAAGCTCGAGACGGTAGTCGCCGGCCTCGAGAAGAGCGCGGGCAATGCCATGACGCAGGGCGCCGGCCTGGCCGGAGATGCCGCCGCCGTCACAGAGGGCGAAAACATCAAAATGACCAAGGGTATCGGTGAGCTTCAGAGGCAGGCAAGCCATATCTACGAGCTGCTGACGGCCAAAGTACTCAACTGCATCACGCTTGTTAACAACAACCTTGCCTGTTCCCGGAACAAGGCGTACGCGGGCAACGGCGTTCTTACGACGACCCGTGCCCCAATAAATTGCTTCCTGAGAATTGGACATGGATCTTACGCCTCCACTGTGATCTTACGAGGTTTCTGGCTAACCTCTTTGTATTCCGGACCGGCATACACACGGAGCTTGGTAAACTGCTGCTGACCGAGTGTTGTTTTGGGAAGCATGCCCTTAACGGCGCGCTCAATAATGCGCTCAGGATGCTTCTCCATAGCTTCACGCCAGGTCTCCTTCTTGAGACCTCCAATGTAACCGCTATGGCGATACCAAACCTTCTCATCTTCCTTGTTGCCAGTAAGGCGAACCTTATCTGCGTTGATAATAATGACAAAGTCACCGGTATCTACATGAGGGGTATATTGGGGCTTGTTCTTGCCGCGCAGAATATTTGCAACCTCAGTTGCAAGCCGTCCAAGAACCATGCCGCCATCTTTGCCTTCTGCAGCATCGATGAGCAGCCATTCACGCTGCACCTCGCCTGGCTTGGCGTAATACGTGGTTTTCACGAAGAACTCCTTAAGCTTTCGAAACATTTCATGAACACTAAACAGAGGTTTCACGGGGCTCTGTGGAAGTGAACCTTATAATCATATGGAGGAGAAGGGCTTACGTCAAGGTTTACAATAATCTGTACAAAATTGCCATAAAAAATGAGGCTACTTTGTTTTTCATAGCCTCATTTCAAAACGGGATATAGAGAAGGTCTGAGAGCTTAGACAACCTCTGGTTTCACTGACGGGTAGAATGCTGCTTCTTCTACAAGATCCATAACACTCTTGCCATCAATTGCGGGGTCGCTCAAGAACTCGTCTATAGTAGGAAGCGGCTCGGAGACATCGCAGTAATGACCCTTTTCATTGAGCTTCTCGGTGTCTTGTGCACGCCAATAGTGATCATTCACGTCAGTAAGATAATATGACTTGCCGTTTACATCCATATAAACAGAATGGTGCATGCGCAAGTACGTAGGTAGCTCCTCTGCCGTAATGTCAATTGGCTCAGCTGCTTTAAGTCCCATCGCAAGCTCCTTTCCTTTTTGGTTACACACTTGCGTAACCGTTGCCAATACATGTGCGGGCTCATTATGCCCACACTTTTTGAATATTTGCATATTAGCGGATTATTTCTCCATAAACCACGAGGACTCAAGAAACACAGCGTGTTCTCAAGAATCTTCAGATGTCCTGCGAAACCCGCGGGTATTTGCAAAATAAAAAAAGCCGGACGTAAGCCGGCTCAGAAAATTTGAATGGTGCCCCCAGCGGGAATCGAACCCGCGATCTTCGCCTTGAAAGGGCGACGTCCTAGGCCGCTAGACGATGGGGACGTAGTGCAAGTGATTAGTATGATGCATACCCCACAAAACAGCAAGAATTATTTTTCTCATCACAAGGCTTACACGAATAGATTTGTGAAGCTATTGGGCCAGTCTTTTCTCGAGGGCGTCTACTATGACGCGGAGGGTCTTTAGGCGGGCGTAGAGTTTGTCATCTGAGGGGATTACATACCAGGGAGCATAAGGAGTTGATGTTAACCTCAGCATATCTTGGACGCATTTAAAATAGAGATCATTCTTCTCGCGGTTGCGCCAGTCATCAGGGGTGATTTTCCAACGCTTTGCCGGGTCTTCTTCGCGCGCTTTAAAACGTGCAAGCTGCTCCTCGGGTGATACATCGAGCCAGAATTTGATAAGTACCGCACCCCAATTCTCGAGATCATGCTCAAACTCGTTGATCTCGTCATACGCACGCGACCATTCCTCTTTTGTCGCAAAACCCTCTATGCGCTCTACCAATACACGGCCATACCAGGTACGGTCAAAGATTGCAGCATGTCCGGTACGCGGGAGTTTGGTCCAAAAACGCCATAAAAACGGGTGGGCAAGCTCCTCTTTGGAAGGAGCTCCAATGGGATGCACTTTATAGAATCGCGCATCCATAGCTGCGGTAACGCGTTTAATGTTGCCGCCTTTGCCGGCAGCGTCCCAGCCTTCATAAGCAATAATCAGAGGGATCCCGTGTCGGTAGGTTTCGAGCGTCAGCTCGCCCAAGCGCTGCTGCAGGGCTTCGAGCTCTTCTCGGTATTTGCGCTCATCATATGCGGCCCGCTTCTTTGTGCGGCTCTCCTTGAGCGTTTTTACCTTGACGAGCTCAAAACGAGACACGAGTTTCTCGGCAGAGCCGGTATTCTTCTTGGCACGTGCGAGAATGGCTTTCTTGCGCTCTTCCTCGGTTTGCGGCTCGGGCTCCTCGTCTTGTTCGGGCTTTTTACCAAAGTCATCATCATATGCGGGGATAGGCTTTGAGGTATCAACGCCTCGTGCCTGTAACGCTGCGTCCATAGCCTGAGCCAGGGCTTCCATGATTTGGATGTTGGCATTGCGCCTGTGCTCGGCAGGAACTATAACCCAGCCGTTGTCGCCTTCAACATTGAGCCAGCGGTTAAATACCTGCTCGTAAATCGCATAGTGCTGCATTTGCCTAATGTCGTCATCCCCAACCTTCCAGGAGTTAGACGGGTCTGTTATGAGCCTTCCTATGCGCTCTTTTTGCATCTCCTCGGTAATATGCAGGAATATGCGCACAATGAGATAACCGTCAGCCTGGAGCTGATGCTCAAATACGCGAGCTGATTCGATGTTTTGAGCAATTCTTTGCTCGGCATATGCGGCACGGGCATCACGCTCGGCAGGATTCTGGCCGGGCTCGCCTTTTAGTGTTACCTCGTTCACATACGAGCGGGAGAGTTCTTCATAGTATGCCTGGTCAAAGATGGTCATCTCACCGTGAGCGCTCAGACGGCTCCAATAGCGCGCCATAAACGGCAGGCGCATCTCCATAAAGTTGGGTTCCTTCATGGCGTGGACCATATATGCGCGGGGGTCAAGGTCTACCACAAGATCTGATACACGGCTGCCTTTGCCCGCAGCGCCCCAGCCTTCAACAATAAGCACGGTACCCAACTTGGCTTTAATAGCCATCTGCTGCAAAACTATCAAGCGCTCTTTGAGTTCTTTGCGCCTGTACTTATAGACTTTTGCATCAAGCTCCGGCTCAAAAACAACATCTTGTAGCAACATATAAATCCTTTTGGCTCCGGCGTCATTTCACCATAACGGGCGTCGCTATTTTTGCTCTTTTTCCCGCCGTTCTATTGCCTCGCGGAGAGCGTCAATATCTGACTGTGTCTTTTTAGAACTATTGAGCATGATTATAACAAAAATCAAAAGAGCTACCCAAATAAGCACATAGGCGCCAATGACATAAGGAGCGGCAACAATAACATCTGAATATGCATAAGCGAGGATTTCGTCCATGAGAAATTTCCTTCCGTGAATAATGAGTATTTACTGGCGGTCGAGCTCTTCGAGACGAGCTTTGAGCGATTCGACTTCGAGCTTTTGCTCTTGGAGTAGAAGGCGCAGCCTAAAGATTCCAAATGCAACAAGCAGCATGCCAAATATTCCGCAGACAAACGGAATAAGCATGTCAGGAGACATGCCCGAGTCGCCGCGCTCGAGCACCGGGTGAATAGAAGAAGGAATTAAGCGCGTAATGCCAAAAGAAATAGGTGCATCAATAGCTGCAATGATGGCGAATACCGCGCTAAAACGCGCTTTACGCTCGGGCTCGTCTATTGCGGTGCGCAGCACAAAATAGGCTATAACCAAAAGCGTGAGAATAAAGTAGGTGGTAAGGCGCGGTTCCCAAACCCACCAGACGCCCCAGTCATGCCTTGTCCACAAATCGCCCGAAATCATAGTGCCAATAATAAACACAAGGCCAACTTCCATGCAGGTCTTAGAGCGGAGATCGGTCTCTGCGCTGTGATGCATCAAATGTAAAACGGCATATACCGCTGCGGCAATAATAAGCACAAAAGAAACTATAGCCACCGGCACATGAAAATAAAATATCTTTTGAGAAAAGAGCAGCTGGTTGGTAATAACCGTGCCTCCCTCAAGAACTGCCGGCGGGTCAATAACAACATCAGAAGCAACTATGGGGGCTCTAAAAAATGCCCATATAACATCAAATGTTGTCAGTACAAGACCAAGGATGAGCGCTATGACTGCAATTGTTGTCCATTTTTGGCGAGTCTGCGCCAGATTATAGGAATGTTCTAAAGCATTGCTCATCTCTTACCTCCTATCTCTTTAGGCTCAACGTCAACATATATCAAGATCCCAATACAAACTCGTATAATCCCCAAGATGCCGCGAGCATAATGACATCATAACCGCCGGCAAGCAAAAGAGAGCGCCAGAAAATCTCGATCTGACCCTCTATGCCCAGAAGGGCTACCGAGGTTGCACTAACACAAGCATACAACAAAGGGAACACAACGGGAACCATCAGAATTGCCAGTAATACGTCGCGGCCACGCGTATTCAGGGTTAATGTTGATAAAAACGTGCCTATTCCCGCAATTCCAATGCTTCCGAGAATTATGGGAAGAATCATGAGAGGCGTTGTGGACCCAAGCTCTGCCTGGCCCATAAAAAAGATAAAGAAAAGCGGTACGGCAATAACCTCGACAGCGAGCAAAAAGATGAGATTTGATGTTGCTTTTGCGGCAAATACCAAAGGTCTTGATACCGGTGTCAGAAGAATACCCTCAAGCGAGGAGTTCTCGGTCTCATGAGAAAATGACCGGTTAAGGCCCAGCAATGACGTAAACAGAATCAATGCCCACATAAGCCCCGCAGCCACGCTCAAAATATCAAAGGAGCTTGCGGTCTGAGAAAGTGCGGCTCCGTAGATTGTCAAAACCAAAATCGCATAAACACCCATAGAAACAAGCATTTCCCGGGTACGCAATTCCATTCTTATGTCTTTGCCGAGAAGCGCGCAGTATTGCTGCCAGCCGCCGGGGGCTTTGGCTTTTGCTGTCATGACAAAACACCTCCCAGCATTGCCGGGTCATAGGCTTTGCGCAAATCTTCAATACCTATGTTCTCCGCAAGATCAAACGCAACCACTTTGCCGCGGTCCAAAAGCAGCGCATGCGTGCAAAGCGCATGACCGCGCTCGAGATCATGAGAAACCATCACAAACGTTTTACCTTCTCGAATGCGCGAAATAAGCGAGTCCAGCACAAACGTTGCATGCGGGTCAAGGCCCGAGTACGGCTCGTCAAGCAAAATGATTTGCGGGTCATTGATAAGAGCCCGCGCAAGTGACAAACGCTGCATCATTCCACGCGAAAACGTTCTCGCTGCGTCGTTTGCACGATGGTCAAGCTCAACCAAAGCCAAAAGCTCTTTGGCTTTATTCTCAACGTCATCAGCGCCATACAGACGCCCGTAAAACACAAGGTTTTCCAAAGCAGAAAGATCACCGTACACGAGCGGCTGGTGCGAAATAAACCCAATACTGCCGCGCAAATCTTCTGGCTTTTGGAGAGCGTCGGTCTCAAGCATGGTAAGCGTACCCCGCGAGGGCCTGCTCAAAGTTGCCAATATGCGCAAAAGCGTTGTTTTACCTGCTCCGTTAGGACCAAATACTGAGAGAAACGCTCCGCGCGGAACCTCAAACGAGACTCCGTCCAAGGCTTTGCGCGTCCCAAACGTTTTGCTGAGATTATGCACCGCAATATCCGTTGTAATAACATTACTTGTGCTTTGTGTAGGGTCGCTCACCAACTGCTGCTCCTTTGTCTTGATTGGGCGGCTCTGATGGACGCTATTGAGCCTGACCTTCTTGCTGCGCAATGAGCGGCGTATAGCGCTTAGGCCATGTTGCACAGGCAATGCCGCATGTCATAATCGCAAAACCAACCCAGACAAAGAGAATAAGCGGGTTAATGCGGATATTGCACACAACCGAGTCGTCATATTCATAGCCTTGGAACGCAAGGAAGAAGTCCTCAAACGGGAAGGTAATTACCTCCGCCTTATAGCGCGCCTGGTTATAGTAACTCGCAGCGGTAAACTCAAGGGTTGTCTCGAGATCACCCAGGCTTTTACCGTCTTTTTCTATATGCGAATGCAAGGTATAAAAACGGTTGTTCGCATTGTCGGTATACGCCGTGTCATCCACATACGTCACCGTGTACGCACCAACCTGCACGGTAGGTTCATCCGCGTTAAAGGTAGCGTTTACATTGGTAACATACATCGCCGAGCCAATGAGTCCTGCGAGAACAATGCCCAAACCCATATGTGTGAGGTAACCGCCTGCCTGTGCCGGCGACTTAGCAAAAAGATGTCCCAAAGCAACAACCGCAGACTCTGACTTTGACTGCATACGGCCGCGGACACCGCGAATAATCAGATACAGCGAGTTGGCAAAAAGCAGACTTGAAACCGCAAAGCCAACAACCGCAAGCCCGTGGTAATACCAGGCCGGACCCATATTAATGAGGTTCTCAGCCACTTCATCACCCTGAGCAATGGAGGCATTGTATGCAGGAATAAGCTGGGTAACGAGAATAACCATATAGAAGACAAAGAGCGCCGCAGCTGCGATAAGGGGAATTCTCACATTCTTAAAGAACTGGTCTTTGTCGCTCTTCTTCCAACCCAAGAACGGGCAGACCGCTGCCAGTGCGCAAACCAAAATGCCAAGCGGCCGCGCCACCGTCTCATAAGAAGGAGCCAAAACGGTCATGCCGCCTGCAGGCATCCAGGTGGGCAGAGCGCTCGAAATAGTGAGATACGCAAGCAAAATACCGGCGAATACCATGATGACATTTGTGAGATAGTAGCTTCCGTTTTTGGAAAACACTGATTCAATATCATCTGCAACCATATAGTCCTTGCGATGCAAAGCATACGGAATAGCAAACGCGGCCAGAGCACATATCATCATTGCGAGGAAGAGGTAGGTAGACACGGGGTCCTCGTCAAAAGCATGAACCGATTCCACCAGACCGGAGCGGGTAATAAACGTACCCAAAACCACAAACACAAAGGTCAGAGTTACGGTAAAGAGGCACCATACATGCATAAGCTTGCGCTTGCGCTGGATGGTAAAGCTATGAATCATTGCTACCGCCGTGAGCCAGGAAAGAAGGCTTGCGTTCTCCACGGGATCCCAGCCCCAGTAGCCGCCCCAGCCAAGCACCACATATGCCCAAACCGCGCCAAGACCAATGCCCGCCGTCAAAAAGATAAAGGCAAAGAGCGCAATGCGGTTAATGCGCTCAATCCAAACACCCTCGGTATCCTTGCAAATCAATGCAGCAATCGCAAAGGCAAAAGGAATGGTCATGCCCGCATATCCCAGGAATAAGGTTGGCGGATGCAACGCCATAGCCCAGTGCTCGAGAAGTACGTTCATGCCCCACGAGGTCACCAAAAGGTTGCCGTCCGCATCTATAAGAGATTTATCCGTAGGAATCCACGGGTTATTGCTTTGGGAAAAGAGCATAACCGCAATAAAGAACAAAAGAACAATCATGACTACCATGAGCGCCACATTGGTAAGGTCATCGCGGCGCTTGCGGGCATGCCAGGCAACCCATACCGCAAAGGCGGTAATCAATAATGCCCAGGTTAACAATGAGCCTGACCTGCTTGCCCACAACCCTGCAAGCTGGTAAAGCCAAAAGAGAGAGCCGGTATCTGTGGGGTAGTTATGCGCAACATACTCAATGGCAACATTGTGGGTAAAGAATCCATGCACAATAATTATAGCACAGACGAGAAGTGCGGCGCCTGCAACGTACACCGCCCAGTAACCTACTTTGGTAAAGGTGTCTGCTTTTGCACTGCGCGCCACTGCTTCTTTTTTGGCTGACTGTGCCGCTTGCTTTGTCAGCAAATGGCCCATAAGAAACGCAACAACCGCACAGATTGCCGCAATAAAGCCCACCCACATGAAGGCCTGACCCGCATATACCAACCCGTAAGAAACCACAAAGACCTCCCTCAGCGCCCGGCATAAACGCCGTTTGCTACTTTCTCGGATACAACTTTAGCTTATGCGCGCGCTGCTACATCTGCATCAAGCGCAACATCCTCGGCTTCAAACCTGTTTTGTTCACTGTTGAGTTTACCGGTCAGAATCACAGCGGAACCCTCTTGTATGGTATCGGGCAAACCGCCGCTAAAAGCGACATCTACGATTGCATCCTGAGACTCAAGCACAAAGCGTATATCTGCCGTTCCGTCTTTAAGCGTGTCCTTAACCACGTATCCGGCCACTTTTACTTTTGTAGCATTATAAATATCTGCGTTTTTGAGGAGCTGTTTCACGGTCAGAGCGCCCTCTGCACTTTCATACTTTGAGGGGCACTTGGTTAACAGCTCGCTGCAAACAAGAACCGAGTTTTCCATTTTCCCCGTGCAGATCGCTGTAATGCCTGAACCAAAGGTAGAAGGCATAGCGCCACCAAAGTTCACCTTTAGCTCATTTTGAGCTTCATCATCAGTAATCGTAAAATACGTACGGCCGTCTACCGTGCTGACTCCCTCGGCAACCTTGCCTGAAACCTGGACTTTCTTACCTTCATAGTCCCCTGAAGCTGCCTGGGCTACGTTAAGTGAAGTCGCAACTGAACTCGATCCTAAAACCGCAAACAAAACCAGTGCAGCAACCACAATTATGAGCCCCATAAGAATAAGACGCTTTTTTGCTGCCGAATTCATAGTCAACCTCTCTTTACGCAGTACACAACGGTTTCATCTAATCTGACTATTATACTATGCTCTCGGTGTTCGCAAAGCATCAGTGAAACAAAACCATGATATACCTCAAGCTCAGGTTTTTGTTTATGGAAGAATAGGTTTGATCTCCAAAATACTGAGCCGTGGCTCTTGTTTTCAGGGGGTCGACGAGAAAACCCGCTGTCTTACAAGCGCTTAGCTGCTGCGGAACTCGCGCAAAGGGCGCGCTCAGACAGTCCTCGCACCCGCAAAGCGCTTGTAAGACAGCTTTTCTCGAAGACCCCCTGAAAACAAGAGCCACGGCTCAGTATTTTGGAGATCAAACCTATTCTTCCATAAACAAAAACAATTTAACGGTTACCTTGATACTACGGCAGGGATTGCTTTGCGTAATGCTTGAGCTACCAGAATCGCCGCGGCACATTTTGCGATATCGGGAATGATAAACGGCACTACGCAAACACCCAGAACATATGCTAAGCCGTAGGGGTTCTCAGAAAGCATGCCTATGGTCATAAAATGCATGGTTCCAACTGCGTAGCATATGGCTATGGCAACAACTGCAGCGCAGATATCTGCAGCTAATGCGCGTTTTGGAGCAGCGAGGCGGTCTCGTGGTTTGCACAAAGCACGGCGTAAAAGCGATCCCACTATAACTGATGCTATAAATCCGTAGAGATAACCGCCGGTAGGGCCGGCGAGCTTTGCCAATCCAGCTCCCAGACCTGAGAAAAACGGTAGTCCCAAAGCGCCTAACACTATGTAAAGAATCATAGTGAGCGCAGCTTGCCCCGGAGTAAAAATAAGGGAGATAAGCACTACAACGAGTGTTTGTAGAGTAAAGGGAATGGGTCCAAACGGGATCACAATCTGAGCTGATACTGCTAAAAGCGCAATCATGAGACCGGATTGAACCACAACATCAAGGGGAATCCTCCTTGCTGGCGCAGGAGGAACCAAAGAATTATCTTGCATATTTTTTACTCCCGTTATTCTATAAGTACATTATCGCAGGATCGCAAAGTTACTTGCTCCGGAGAGAATATAAGTTCTTTACTTGCATCATTTATGAGAGAAACTCTCCCCCAGCTGTCAATGCCGGCAAAGACTGCTTCACCCAAACAGATACCCTCCGGACTATACATCTTACAGCGTTTGTTCATATAAACGAGTTCATCATAATAGGCGTCGAGAATTGGGCCCAACGGGCCTGATACGCCGCTTTTTGAGGTAATACTTGCTGCCCAGTCATCTATGCAGCTGAGTACTGACTCTTGTACGGCAGCTGCAATGTCATGAAAACAGGGTAACTCTTGACCCGGGCATTCGTCCGCCAAATAAGCGCTCTCTAAAGCAGGAATGGGCTTCTTGTCCTTCTCGGCATGTTCTTGTACTTGCTCGGGGCGTTCTGCATTGACGCCGATTCCGCAAACAGCAAATACGCCCTGCTCAGAATAGCCGGCTTCTACCAGAATGCCCACAATTTTGCCCTTGGGGGTTACTACGTCATTGGGCCATTTTACTGCGAATTTTCCTTGTGGTACAAGTTGCCTCAACGCCCGCACCGTACCTAAAGCACATGCAGCGGTAACACCCTGTAAATACTGCATTGAGACATTTGGCCGTATAACTATTGATTCATAAACGCCGCCTTGCGGAGAAGCCCACGCATGGCCGCGTCTGCCCCGGCCTTCTGTTTGGAACTTTGCGGCAACTGTCGTACCGTGAGGAGCGCCTGCCAATGCGAGTTTTTTGGCTTCATTGTTTGTAGAATCAGTCGAGACGCATTCTTGCAGTAAATCCACGTAACTGCCGGTTTGCGTCATTGGAGACCTCCCAAAATACCGGTAATCTTGCCTACGCGGTTCTGAGGCGGTTCTATGGTAAGGGCTTGCTTTTTACAGAACTCATCAAACGCAGTCTCTCCGAGGATTTCCTGCAGGGGAATTACTGTAAAGTCACGCTCGCCAATGCGCTTATGGGGCAGCATGAGCCTGCTCGATACATAGCGCTCATGTTCCATGGCGAGTAAATCCAAATCGAGAATTCTCGCGCCGTTTGGTATGGTCCTCACGCGTCCGGCTTTATCCTCAATATCAAGCAGGGCCTGCAACAGCGCAAAGGGGTGCATGGCGGTTTTAACCTCAATTACTGCATTCGCAAACGGGGCCTGGTCAAGAACATACGCCGGTTCTGTTTCATAAACACTGCTTGTCCTCACCAGTGTTGTCTGGGGTAAGTCACAAATGCACTTACAGGCATCCTTGAGGTTTTGCAATCTATCGCCCATATTTGAACCGAGTGCAATAAATGCTGTTCGCATAGTGGGCTGCCAGCAAGTTTCATAGGCATACAGGGCTGCTGCGGTTCCCGCTACATCGTGGACGCGCACAATATGTGCCCCATGCATAGCCGCTCCCAGAGCGATTCCCAAAGATGCTGCGTCACGCCTGGCAGCAGGGTTCACTCCGCTTACGGTTCCCACAAAGCGTTTTCTTGAAACAGCGCATAAAAGCGGGTAATCATTCTGAGCAAGAACGTCAATTTGTTCCATGAGCGCAACATCCTGCTGAGCATTAAGGCCAAAACCACTGCCCGGGTCAATGCATATCGCATTGTGCTCAATGCCTGCTTCCTGCAAAATCTTGGCACGCTGTACAAGATCAGCGTTTACTTCACGCACGAGTTCGCTGCCGCCATTCTCGGCTTTGATAATGCTCCCCTGCAAATGCCGGGCTGAGGGACGCATAATTACCACACCGCACCGGGTTTGCCGGGCAAGGTCTATCATGCGTTTGTCTTCAAAACCGCTCACGTCGTTGAGGATTAAAGCGCCGGCATCAAGGGCTTCTTTGGCGACCTCGGCATGACGCGTGTCAACAGAAACCAAAGCTCCGTAAGAAGCGAACTCTTTAATAACAGGAACAACACGGTCTATTTCTTCCTGTACGCTTACCGCGGTAAAACCGGGCCTTGTTGATTCTCCGCCAATATCAAGGATATCGGCCCCATCATCAAGAAGTTTATACCCCCATTCAATAGCTTTATCTGCGGTATCGTGCTCTCCGCCGTCGCTAAAAGAATCAGGGGTAACGTTAATAATGCCCATAACGCGCGTCCTCTGTAAAGAGAGCGCACGCGGGCCGCACTGCCATGTTTCTACCGGCATATTATCTTTTCTCCATTTGAATTAGCTGCAGTACCTTTTGGACCTGCGTTTCATCCTCAGTAAAACAACCGCGAGTTGCTATGGTTGTGGTCAGGGCATGAGGAGACTTCACGCCGCGCATGGTCATGCACATATGTTCGGCTTCGATCATCATAAAAACACCTGCCGGGTCAACGGCATCATTCAATGCATCTGCAATTTGGTTGGACAGGCGTTCCTGAAGCTGCAACCTGCGCGCAAACACATTCACAACGCGCGCGAGTTTGCTCAAACCGCAAACCTTGCCCGATTCTCCGGGAATATAAGCTACATGAGCCCGCCCAAAGAACGGAAGCAAATGGTGCTCGCACAAGGAATAAAACTCGATGTCGTTCACAAGAATAATCTCATGGTGATTGGCTTCAAACGAAACTTCAAAAAGAGCACTAGCATCCTGAGAAGTACCTGCACATACTTCTTCAAATGCGCGGGCAACCCGCTGCGGAGTACCCAAAAGCCCTTCACGGGTAAGATCTTCGCCGAGACCTTCGAGAATGAGCCTGACTCCTTGTTGGATCTTTTTGGAATCCATGGCGCCCCCCTTTGACATTTCATAAGCAGCACTTCAAGAATAGACTATAATTGTAGCAATATGTTATCGAGAGATTGCGATGTATACGCGAGCGCAAATAAAAGTTACGATTTGCGGTCAAAGCCCACTGTACTAAGGAGGACTTCCATGACTCAAACATATCCCCTGCGCCTTATCAGTTGGAATGTCAACGGGCTGCGCGCGGTTCTCAAGAAGGGATTCTCCGAAATCTTTTGCGGGTTTGATGCAGACATTGTCGCCCTCCAGGAAACCAAACTTCAGGAGGCTGATCTTCTTAAGCTTGATCTCTGTTTTGACGGATACAACTCATACTGGAACTACGCCGAGCGCAAGGGATACTCGGGCACATGCGTCTTCTCAAAACAGGAGCCCATTAGTATACGGTATGGCTTTGAACAGGATCGTGACAACGAAGGCCGCATATGTGCGCTCGAGTTTGACACATTTTGGTTTGTAAACGTCTATACCCCCAACGCCCAGGAAGGTCTTGCGCGCATAGATTACCGCATGGCCTGGGACGACGCCTACCGTTCTTTCCTCAGTGATCTCGCCGTTCAAAAACCTGTTGTCACCTGCGGAGACTTTAACGTCGCTCACGAGGAAATAGACCTTAAGAATCCCAAATCAAACGTTGGCAACGCGGGCTTCTCGGACGAAGAACGCGGGAAGTTTACCGAGCTTCTTGATGCCGGGTTTACCGATACTTTCAGGTATCTTCATCCTGAAGAAACAGGAGCATACAGCTGGTGGAGCTACCGGTTTAAGGCACGCGAGCACAATGCGGGCTGGCGCATTGACTACTTTTTGGTAAGCGACGCACTCAAAGACTCAATTCAAAAAGCCGATATTCTCAATGATATATACGGTTCAGACCACTGCCCGGTAAGGCTTGAGATCACGCTTTAGGAACTTCAGGAACATCGGTTGCGAGCGGACAACCGGAAAGTGCGCTCAAATCTTTGGGCATACCGTTCTCGTCGAGCTCCAAGCCGCGCTCTTTTGCTTCGCGGGCAGCAACTGCCTTCATAGAGGCAATGGCGCACTCGAGCATTGAGTCATCAGGCTCTCTTGTGGTAATGAGCTGCATAGCCATGCCGGGAGCAAGCACCGCACGCACAACAGGATTATCAGGATGGCTTCCGGCCCAGGTAACGGTTACCTCATAAGATACGCCCGCTACCAAGGGGAAAAGAATAAGACGCGACAGGAATACCAGCAAGAACCTGCCAATTCCTCCGCCCACTCCAAGCGCCTCAAGAATGAGGTCGGTCGGGAAGAGCGTAAACACAATGATAGAAACAATGAGCGTCATAATAATGAACGCCGTACCGCAGCGTACATGCTGCCGGGAAAAACTGCGGCAATTCTCGGGTGTTAACTCAAGACCATGTTCAAGGCAGTGAATGGTTTTGTGCTCAGCGCCATGGTAGCCAAACATACGCCTGATATCAGGCATAAAACCAATAAGCCACATGTATAGAATAAAGATGCCTGCACGCAGGATGCCTTCTACGAGGTTCCATACAAACATATTTTCATGCGTGTAGTCGCCCACAATAAGATTCGCAACACCCGCAGGCAGAGCAACAAAGAGGAGTACGCCCAGCACAACGCCAATAACCATTGAGACAACCATCCAGCCTGCAAGGCCTTCTTGTTCTGCTTCTTTTGTGGCTTGTTCCTGCTCCTGCTGTTTGGAGGCAGCCGCTTCTTCCGGACTCATATCGCTTTTTTTAGAGGATTCTTCCTCACTAAAGTCATATGCATGAGCCGAGGTAATGCCCATAGCTTTAAACTGGAGAATCAATGACTCAATAAGTGACACGCAGCCGCGCCAAAGCGGCCACTTTCTCCAGTTTTGTTTTTTGCCGTATCCGGGAACATCGTGTTCCTCAAGATATATACCGCCTTCAGGCTCTCGAACAGCAACTGCCCAGCTATACCTGCCGCGCATCATAACGCCCTCAAGCATGGCGGCGCCGCCAATGTGCGACTGAAAAAGCTCGCCTGATTGGCTATAATCTTTTTTTGACATCTGAATAACTCCTTGTAACAGCTCTATGAATGTAAGGTATAAATGTTTATGGCAGCATTGTCCAAATATTGATTAAGGAAATTGATCCATTTCTCAGTATCGCTTGTATTCGAATTTAAATATGCTGCATATGCCACGCCAAATGCAGCTTCAGCAGCTTCAAAATTCGCAGAATCAGCCGAGAAAACCATGTTGCTTAACGCCCGGTAATACTCATTGTTGGTATCCGCCCAGGTATTAGTCTCATAATTCCAAAGACTCCCGAGTAAACCTTTAATATACTCGGCATAGGCGTAGTTCGCCGTCTCTGTATCTGCATTGTCCGGAGGAACCGGTTCTTGTGGAGCATTTCCTGTACCGGCTATTCTGCTGTAGAGTTTCATTGCTCCGGCAGACTCAACAAGCATTCTCTGCATTGCAGTTTCAGAGATTCCATAGCTGCTTGCTAGCTCAGAAATATCACTTGTACCCATAGTATCCAAGGCAAACTGATTTGCCTCTTCTTGAGATATGGTAATCCCGTTGTCTTTTACGAGCTTAGCAAGAATTTCGTTTCTTGCTCGAGAGAGAATCATATCTGCGGTTGGCGCATTATAGAGACCGTCAGTTCTTCTTTGCGCTTCTACTGTAGACGCATCTTCTATAGCATCTTTTGCAGTTATCTGATATATCTGTCCATTATATTTATATGTAGCTACAACGGTAGATAGTTCCGCCTCTGAAAGAACTGACCGTATTGGGTCTTCTACCGTTTTTGTATTAAAAAGTGAGTTTATAAAGTACCCAAGCAGTATACCGAGTATCAATGTTGCAACACATGCAATTATTCCCAGAACTGGAACTTTTGTTTCTCTTCTCTCTATTGTCTTGCGGTTAACACCAACAGCCTGGTTATTGCTATTATTTGTATAGGAGCTTCTCTCATAAGGATTCGTACGGTTACCGGACGTTCTCCTTGTGCTTTGAGCCATAAATCATTCCTTACTCATAGATTATGTAACTTACATATTGTATAAAATACGTCACCTTAAATCATAGAGAACGCTCAAAGTTTTCATAGTCAACAAAAAAGCCCTCTCTTGCGAGAAGGCTTTGGGTGTTTCTTGAAGTGAATGCCATACGTGGGCAGGCGTTGCCCTCATCTCCCACGGGGCTGCCCCCGCAGTACCTCTGGCGCATGCGGTCTTAACTTCCGGGTTCGGCAT
>JAFWFL010000046.1 GCA_017515595.1 Coriobacteriales bacterium | reverse complement strand
GGATCATTGTTATCAGAAGACTTTTCTTCCTTTTGTCCATTTGTATCATCAGTTACCTGAGACTCTTCTTGCTGATCTTCGTTATTTTTAACCTCTGTTTGCTCATTTTCTTCTTGTTCTTTTGAAGCATCATCTTCATATGTATCTTTATTCTCTTCAGAATCCTCAGAGATGCCGGCATTCTCGTTCGATTCCTCTGTAACTTCTGTCTTTACTTCATTCGATTCTGTTTCGTCAGAAGCGCTATTCTCTTCTGTTTCTTCAGTCTCAGCAGTCTCGTTGTTATCTTCTGTTTCTTCAGTCTTAACAGTCTCGTCATCATCTTCTGCTTTTTCAGTCTCTACAGTTTCGTTATTCTCTTCTGCTTCTTTTGACTCTACAGTTTCTTTATTCTCTTCTGTATCTACTGTTTCTACAGTCCCAAAATCCTCTTCTGTTTCTTTATTCTCTATAGTCTCGTTATTATCTGAGGGTTTTTCGTTTTCTTCTAACTCTTTGTCATTTTCCAGTATTTCACTCTTATCTTCAGAGGATTCATTATCCTCCTCACTTGATTCTTCTGTTGCTGTTTCTTCATCATCTTGGTCAGCTTCTGAGTTATTGTCAGTAGAGTCGTTCTCGTTTTTAATAACTTCAGATTCTGTGATGTTTTCATCGGAATTTGATACTTCTGGCCCTTCTTCTGTTGTTACATTGTTCTGCTCAGTCTTTGTTACTTCTTCGCTTGTTTCTTCTGATTCACTTGATTCTTGTTCTTGAAGTGATGGATTCTCTGTATCTTGAGAAGTTGCTAAGGTATCTTCTTCCAAGACAACAGAGCCGCTCTCTTCTTGTAGAGATTCATCGATTATTTTTGGTTCTGGGGATTCTGATTCATTATTATCGGAAGCCTCATTATCTGTTGAGTTATTTTCATGAGACTCTAATGCTTCTTGAGAATCATTTTGATTTTCTGATTCTAGGGTATCTTTTGATTCATTGCTTTCCTGAGCATTACTTGTATCCTGAGAATCCTTTGCTCCGTTATAATCTGGACTATCAGCAAAATCTTCTGATTTTTTGCTTTCCTGATTGTCTATCGCATCTTGCAACTCGCTGATTTCTTGAGAATTATTTTCTTCTGCCGTATTTTGAGATTCTAACGCATCGGTTGTTTTTTCAGAATCCGTCTCATTTTGTGTTATAGCATCATCTTGTGCATTTTTGGTCTCTTCAATATCTATTTCAGCCTGTTCTTCAGTGTCCTCTTGGATGTCAGTGTTCTCTTTGGTTTCTGTTACATTTTCTGTGTCTGTAGTCACTTGTGTATCGGTCGTACTTTGAGAAACATCAGTGTCTTGATCGTCTTGGGAATCAGTGGCTTCTTTTGAATCGCTGGTGTCTGAAGCGTCTTTGGTGTCAATGGTTACTTTGGAGTTTTCGGTATCTGTGGTGTCAGATGTCTTTGCAGCACTTTCTGAATCAGTGGTGTTAGTTACATTTTCTTCAGTCTTTGATTGTGCAGTTTCTTGCGAAACAGCTTGCTGCGTATGTGTAACTGTCGGAACAGAAGCATTTTGTTGTGCAGCTAAAATTTGTAAAAGCGTTATGGTATCAACAACACGTACCGTAAAACTACCATTAATACCTTCTGGAGAAGCAAAAGTAACTTCATATTCACCGCTGGCATTTGGAATGGTGTATGAATCCTCGTTGCCCTTCATACGATATTGCTGACTGCTATCATTACCGGTATTTTTAATTTCCATTTGAAGAAGCATACCGTTAACTATAACAGTCATATTCTCAATACCGGGTACAGCAAAGCGAACCTTTACTTGTTCAAAAGGCTCGTTAATATAGAGACGCGTTTCGTCTCCGTTTATTAAAATATCGGTTGTGGGAGTTTCGGGAATAACAGGTAATTTAAAATCTTGCTCTTGCGAAGCAACTAATTCCTGCTGATCTGCATTTGGCTCATGTTGAGAAGCCAGGGCATACTGAATGCCATAGGTAGGAAACATTTGAGTCGCGAGCGTAATACTAAAGAAAATGCTCATTATTCGATGTTTAAGCTGTTTACTAAGTTTCTTACCCCTCGAGTCCTTATATCCCGTGCTCATAAACTTAACACCTTCCACCAATAGACTTACCCATTCTGTAATTCCCGTTACAGAATATGGTCCTCTATGATTTAACAGCAATTATTCTTCAATGATGCATTGGATATTACTATTAAATCATCAGCGAATTTTACGCTCTCGGTAATCTTTAACAACAATAATACTCAAAATCAGCATAGAATTATCTCAAGTATATTACAAAGCTTAGACCGCGAATGGACTAGATATTTAACCAAAATTCCTTCCCTTATAATTGGGAGGGAATTTTGGTTACAAATAATTAATCTTGCAGGTGCCAAAAGATAATAATAATATGTAAAATAACATTACAGTTATTATGCCAAAGAATGCTCAATGCCTATAACTTCTCCAATGAGCGTAATTGTTCCACAACATAATACCGATGTATCTCGCAATGCAAAAACTGCCTTTGAAGCGTCACTAAATACCGCATCAGGCATGCGGTTAGTAATTCTTTCAATTTCATTAACCAATTGCGTTACATTGAATGAACGTGAGGATGAGCTTTGCGTTACATAAACAGTGTCAAAAAGAGGTACAAGCTCCTGTATTATGCCTGCGTGATCTTTATCTGCCAGTACACCAAGTAGTAAGGCAGGCCGGTCTTCTTTTTTAGGCCAATATGATTGAACCATCTGCGCACATGCCTGAGCTGATTGCGGGTTATGGCAGGCATCAACAATCAAAAGAGGGTCTGTGCGAATAACCTGGAATCTTCCCGGAACCTGGTAATGAAGTATGGTGTCTCCTACGATATCTGTGGGTATTCTTCTGCCTAAAAAAGCAGTTGCAACAGCGATTGCACACGCAATGTTTTGAGGCTGGTAAGTTGGAGCAAAACATGTCAGATTTTTATAGTCTAATTCAACAGGAAAATACTTAGTAGAGTTTTGACACCAAAAAGTACCGTCAATCGTAAGTAAGAGCTTGTTATGATTGTCTTCAAACGGTTTATATGAAAAGAAAATCTGCGGATATGTTTCACGTTCAAAAACAGCAGGTTCTTGATTTTGCTCGCAAACAAGAACAGGTGTAATGAGTTCATTCTCACAGGTATCATACATAACCTGAGCTACTTCTTTATCAAGCAGTGCATTTGGTCCCAGAATACAATCTCTTCCATCTTTGATAATAGCGGCTTTTTCTTTTGCAATAAGAGCAAGTGTGTCTCCAAGGATTTTCATATGATCAAGACCAATGCCTGTGATGCATACCACTCCGGGACGAGCTGCACTTGTTGCATCCCACCGTCCGCCGAGACCTGCTTCCAGAACTACTACATCAACACCAGCTTCTGCATAAAGACAAAAAGCAGCTACCGTAAGAAGTTCAAATTCCGTACAGCCTTCTGCTGCGAATTCTTTTGAACAAGAGCAAATCTCATCCCATGTAGCAAGAGCAAGACTTACGGCGTGAGCAAAAGCCTCTTCTGAAACCACGACACCGTCAATTTCTACTCTCTCGGTATAGCTTACCAAATGAGGACTTGTATATAAGCCGGTTCTAAAACCGCATGCTTGTAAAAGTGCGGCAGTATAATGAGATGTAGATGTCTTGCCATTTGTGCCGGCAATCTGAATAGTCCTGTAGGAAAGCTCGGGATGATTGAGAACTTCAAGCATGACATTAACCGCATCTAAAGACGGGTCAATACCATACCGCAAAGAAGCCTCTATGTGTTCAATAGCTTGTGAAAATGAATACTCTTTTATGGATGATGTCCAGCCGGGCTTTTGCCAAGGCTGGACATCATATTCATAACTATAAGAGATCATGAATTTGTTCTTTCAAAAGTAAGACTGAATCTCTGAGCTCTTGTGCATGTGCACGTTTTGCTTCAATGACCTCAGCAGCAGCTTTTGCAACAAATCCGGCATTATTGAGGGTCTTTTCAACATGAGCAAGCTCTTGTAACTGATCCTCAATTTGCTTATTCATCTTTTGTATTTCCTGGGCCAAATCTACAAGCCCGGCAAGAACAACATAGATCTCGAGACCACCGGCAACTCTGCCGAGAGATGCCGGAGGCTTTTGTGCAGATGTGCTCGCCGTAAGCTTAAAGAGTTTTGCCAAAGAACAAATTGTTGCACTTTGCGCTTGAACTGATGCAACGTCTTCTTCTGAACCGCGCACTACAATTTCAAGTTCCTGCTTGGGAGATATCTTGTAGTGAGCACGTACTGAACGAGCAATGCCAACAATAGTTCTTACCTGTTCAAAGGTGTTCTCGGCTTGAGGATTAAGCCACTTTTGATAATCCTCTGCACAAGGCCACTGAGCAGAAGCCAAAAGAGGTTCTTCCAAACCCTGAATGTCTTTGAGAGTCGTCCAAACATGCTCTGAGATAAACGGAAGAGCCGGATGCATAAGGCGAAGCGAAGTGGCTAAAACAAACATAAGGTTTCTCTGAACCTGGAGCTTTTGCTCTTTGTCTTCACCCAAAAGACGGGCTTTGCAAAGTTCAATATACCAGTCGCAGAAATCGTTCCAGAAGAATGCCTGGAGTGTACGGGCATACTCTCCAAACTCATACGCATCGAGATTCTCGGTAGCAGATTGTACAATCGAAGCCAGACGTGAAAGCATCCATGCGTCTTCTGGCGTATGTGCTTCGGGCTCGCCGGGAATGTAATCATCCATATTAGAAAGTACAAACCGGCTTGCGTTCCAAATCTTGGTAACAAACCCGCGCGCTGCTTCTGTTCGCGGAGAATCAATAAGCTCTTTTGTCTTCTTGTCAATATTTGCGTCAAAGCGTACGTCCTGGTTACCGGTCACAAGACCCAAAAGACCAAAACGCATGGCATCTGCGCCATACATTTCTATAAGCTTCATGGGGTCTACGCCATTGCCCTTAGACTTTGACATGCGGCTTCCGTCTTTGGCAAGAATGGTTGCGTATATATACACATCATGGAAGGGTATTTGCTTGGTGAAATAAAGCGAGCTCATCACCATACGAGCAACCCAAAGCGCAATAATATCGCGTGCGGTTACCAAAACCTTGGTAGGATGATGTCCTTCCAAGAGCTCCGGATGCTCCGGCCAGCCTTGCGTTGCAAATGTCCACAACTGCGAAGAGAACCAGGTATCCAAAACGTTGTCATCCTGGTGTACATGTGCGCCGCAATGAGGGCATGTCTCGATATTCTCGAGAGAAGCATCTTCCCAACCGCATTCATCACAATAGAACACGGGGATTCTGTGTCCCCACCAAAGCTGGCGTGAAATACACCAGTCCTTAAGATTTTCCATCCAGGTAAGGTAGGTCTGAGTCCAGCGGTCAGGATGGAACACTACCTCTTTATCCTCAACAACTTTAATGGCGGGAGCCTTGAGTTTATCAACGGCAACAAACCATTGCTCGCTCAGCCAGGGCTCAAGCTTTGAATCGCAACGGTAGCAGTGCATAACCGAGTGCTCATGGTCTTCTACGTGGTCAAGCAAATCATGCTCTTCAAACCAGGCAAGGACTGCTTCGCGTGCCTGGTCACGGTTCATACCGCTAAATTCACCGTAACCGTCTACCACAATGGCATGCTCATCAAAAATATTTACCTGAGGCAGATTATGCGCAACACCCATTGCGTAGTCATTGGGGTCATGAGCCGGAGTAACCTTTACAAAACCGCTGCCAAAGTTTGCATCTACATGGTAATCGGCAAAAATGGGAATTTCGCGGTTAACAATGGGCAGCATTACTGTTTTGCCAATGAATTTCGCTTTGTCGGGGTCAGAAGGACTTACCGCTACACCGGTGTCGCCGAGCATGGTCTCTGGACGTGTTGTCGCAACTACAATGTATTCAACCCCATCAACCGGCTCGGTGAGCGGGTATCTCAGATGCCAAAGATGGCCCTTCTCGTTTTTATATTCTGCTTCGTCGTCAGAAATAGCCGTTGTGCAGCTGGGGCACCAGTTAACAATGCGCTTACCGCGGTAAATAAGCCCGTCATGATACCAATCGCAAAAGACTTTGCGTACTGCAAGGGCATAATCCGGGTCCATGGTAAACTTTGGATCATCAAAGTCAATTGAGCAGCCCATACGCTTAATCTGGTCAACAATGATACCGCCGTATTCATGAGTCCAGTCCCAGCAAGCGTCAACAAACTTTTCACGGCCCATTTCGAGACGAGAAAGACCTTCTGACTTAAGTTTCTTGTCAACCTTTGTCTGGGTGGCGATGCCTGCATGGTCAGTACCAAGAATCCAGCGAGTCGAGATTCCGCGCATACGCATAAAGCGTACAAAAGTATCCTGAATGGTGTCGTCAAGAGCATGGCCCATGTGGAGCATGCCGGTTACGTTAGGCGGCGGAATGACTACCGTACAATCTCCGATTCCCTGTGAACGCTTATATACGCCCGCCTGCATCCAGGTATCAATAAGATGCGGTTCCACTTCCTGCGGGTTATAATTTTTATCCATCTCTATCACAGGTTCCTCCTGACCATCTGTCTCTTACTACTCAGAGAAAAGCTATTTTATCAGAAACGACTTACAAAGAAATCTTTTTAAATGTTTTTTTATCAGACTCAACGTCTGCAGTAATTCTTTTTGGCTGCTCTGTGCCTTCTACCGATTCTTTTGTGACCACAACTTCTACAACGCCTTGCTCACTCGGAATATCATACATGGTTTGCATAAGTACATCCTCGCAAATTGCGCGCAAACCACGGGCACCGGTATTTTGCTCAACTGCTCTATGTGCAATAGCCGTGAGCGCATCGGGCATAAAAGTCAGCTTTACGCCTTCCATGGCAAAAATGCGCTCATACTGCTTTACGAGAGCATTCTTTGGCGTCGTAAGAATAACCTCGAGATCCTTCTCGTCAAGACCTTGTGTCGAAGTTATAACAGGTATACGGCCTACAAACTCGGGAATCATACCATACTTATGAAGATCCTCAGGCAATACTTGCGAAATAAGCTCATCAGAGTTCTTTTGCATGTTATCAGACAAATCAGAGTTAAAACCAACCCCACGTTTGCCCACGCGTTCTGCAATAATATGATCCAAGCCAACAAAAGCACCGCCGAGAATAAACAAAATATTGGTGGTATCTATTGAAATAAGCTGCTGCTGGGGATGCTTTCTGCCTCCCTGCGGAGGAACGCTGGCTACGGTTCCTTCAAGAATCTTGAGAAGAGCTTGCTGAACTCCTTCGCCAGATACATCCCTCGTAATCGAGAGGTTCTCGGCCTTCTTAGCGATCTTATCTATTTCATCAACATAGATAATGCCTGTCTGGGCCTTTTCTATATCACCTTCTGCAGCATTAATGAGCTTAAGAAGAATATTTTCTACATCTTCGCCAACATAGCCGGCCTCAGTAAGGCTTGTTGCATCAGCAATGGCAAATGGAACCTTTAAAAAACGAGCAAGCGTTTGTGCAAGCAAAGTTTTGCCGGTACCTGTGGGACCTAAAATCAAAATATTGCTCTTAGAAAGCTCAACATCATCACGCGTCTGTGAGACAGAAATCCTTCTGTAATGGTTGTAAACAGCCACAGCCATTGCACGTTTGGCGTTATCCTGGCCCATGACATACTGCGACAACTCGTTATAGATCTCATGTGGTTTAGGAAGTGAATCTAAGCTGAAGTCAATAGCGCCTGAATCACTCTCAGGGGCATTATGCTCATCGAGAATTTCTTTGCAGGCTTCTATGCACTCATCACAAATATAAACATCACCGGGGCCTTGTATCATTTGTGCTACTTGATCCTGAGATCTGCCGCAAAATGAACAATAGGCGTTTAAATTCGAATTGTCGTTATCCATTCAGATTCCCTTAGATTACTCTTTATCTTTTGCTACAGATGAACGGTCAACAATAACATGGTCTACCAAACCATATTCGAGAGCCTGTTCAGCTGTCATATAATTGTCACGTTCGGTGTCGCGCTCAATAACCTCAATAGGTTGTCCGGTATTCTCTGAAAGAATTCGGTTGAGACGATCCCTCGTCTTGCGCATAAAGTCTGCAACAATTTCGATCTCTGTTTGCTGACCGTGTGCGCCGCCTGAAGGCTGATGAATGAGTACCATTGAGTTGGGAAGAGCAAACCTCTTACCCTTTGCACCGGCAGATAAAAGTACGGCGCCCATTGAAGCGCATTCACCAATGCAAATGGTTGAGACATCACACTTAATATAATTCATTGTATCGAGAATGGCCAGTCCGGCAGTAACAGACCCGCCCGGTGAATTAATATAGAGCGAGATGTCCTTCTCGGAATCCTGGCTTTCAAGATGCAAAAGCTGGGCAATAACCAAATTAGCGCTAATATCGGTTACTTCTTCGCCAAGGAATACAATCCTGTCATTAAGCAAGCGAGAATAGATGTCATAGCTCCGCTCACCGCGGGGAGACTGCTCAATAACAATTGGAACCAATGAACTTTGCGGGTTTAATTGAGATATCATACACACTCCTTGCTTAATAAAAAGAAAAGGCCCATAAGGCCTTTTCTTAAAAGTTCTTAAACCGTTTTAGTCGGCGGCCTCAGTAGTTGTCTTTCTTGAAGTCTTTTTCTTAGGCTTCTCCTCGGCCTCGGGAGCTTCTTCCTTAGCCTCGGCCTTCTTGGAAGAACGCTTCTTGGCGGGCTTCTCCTCCTTGGCCTCTTTCTTAGGCTCTTCTGCAGGAACATCAGGCTCGTCGGAAACAGTTACCTCAGCGGTTTCGAGCAGCCAGTCAATAGCCTTGTTGCGGCGTACTGATACGCGGACTGCGGGCATACGGCCGTCTTCAAGGAACTGCTTCTTAGCAGCTTCCCAGTCCTCAATGCCTGACTTCTTGAATTCCTCGTCAAGATCCTCGTCAGTGCACTCAAAGCCCTTCTCACGAACAAGAGCGTCGAGAGCAAGAGACTCTTTTGCGATATCTGTGGCCTGGCGCTCGAGATCATTACCAAATTGCTCTGCAGTAATGTTGTTCATTGCCAGCCAGGTATCAAACGTCATACCACGTGCCTGAAGCTGGTTCATGAAGTTCTGGCCAAGCTCCTGGTAAATGGTAGCAAGATACGGACGAGAAGGCTCGCCCTCAAGACGCTCGGCAAGTTTGCCGGTTACGCGGTTCTCTTTGATCTGAGGAATAGCCTGCTTCTTTTGCTCGCCAATCTCCTTAGAAATTGCTTCGCGCATAGCGGCGATGTCATCAAAACCAAAGTTGTTCTTAGCAAATTCATCTGTAAGCTCAGGAAGAACGCGCTCTACCAAACGGTTAACGGTAACGTCAACAACGGCGTTCTTGGGCTCCTCGGCCTCTTCGCCCTCCTTTGGCTCCTCAACGGGAAGCGCAAAAGTGATGGTCTTGGAGTCGCCGGGATTCAGACCAATAAGGCCCTCGTCAAAGGTTGCGGGCATATGGCCGGAACCGAGCTTGTAAAGACGGTTCTCAAAGTCAATTGACTCGGCGTTTTCGCCACCCTTGCACTTGATATAAACGGAGTCGCCGGCCTCAATTGAACGACCCTCAATATCCTGATACTTGCCAAAGTAACCGCGGAAAGTCTCAATTTGAGAATCAATCTCAGCCTCAGTAGCTTCTTCTGAAGGAAGCTTAATGGCAACAGGATCGCACGAAGTAAGCGTGAGCTCGGGACGCACGCCAAAACGTACTTTGAATTCAAAATCCTTTGCATCCTCTACCATTGCAGGCCTGGGATACATAGGATCAGTTACCGGAACAAGATCTTCTTTCTCAAGAACGAGAGGAAGAACCTCGTTCACCAAAGACTCGGTTGCCTCAGAAAGTACAGCCTGCTTACCCACGTTGTTATCAATAACCTTACGTGGGGCATGGCCCGGACGGAATCCGGGGAACTTGTACTTGTTTGCAATGTCTTTGTACGTACTCGCTACCGACTTTTTGACGTCATCGGCATCGACGGTAACGGTAATCTCTACAATATTGTCCTCGAGACGCTCTGCCGATGTTTTCAACGTTCCTCCAACTAATTGACTCATAGGATGATCTCATCCTTACCCTATTGGTGCGGGTGAAAGGGCTCGAACCTTCACGAGGGTTACCCACTGGAACCTAAATCCAGCGCGTCTGCCAATTCCGCCACACCCGCACGTTTCTGCAACTTATTAAGTCTAACAAAATTATTGTGAATATGAGTGGTTTACAACAAACATACAAATAATCACAACTTTGTTCATATTCATTTTTATGAGGGAAATAAAGTGGCGCCCCCAGCAGGACTCGAACCTGCGACCTTAGGATTAGAAGTGTTTAGTATTTTATAAACAGATTTGTATATGTTGTCTTAACATGAATTATTATACCTGTTATTAATGTATATTGTGCAGAGCATGTATATGCTGTATTATTATGAACTAAGGAACATGTGCCCTATGTGTGCCCTATTATGTGCCCCATGATTTGGCTTGTTTACATTTCGGAGGTTCTCAATATGCAGTATCTAGCACCAACTTTACGCCTTAGAGAAGATAAGAACGGGAAACCTTGGCAAGCTGTTTTGAGATACCGTGACGACGATTCAAAGCCGTGGAAACAAGTAAGCAAATACATTCATGCCCGGAATCAAACCGAAGCTAAAAAGGCTATGAATGAGTGGAGCGACGAAGTAAAGAGGGAACATGCCGAGAAAGAGCAGCAAGCACTACAGAAACAAGAGCAGAACTCGGCCATTAATCTTTCAGTAGCTGATTTTGTAGATCAATATATTACTAATTATGAAGCCATTCAAGCCGTTGAGCGCAGCACAATTCGAGGTTATCGGACAACTGCGTTATATATACGTGAATTCTTCTCAAACGTCGCCTTAAAAGAACTCACTGCTTTACAGGTGCAAGATTTTGAAACAGCACTGATACAGCGTGGTCTATCAAGCTCAACCGTTGGTAAATGTCACAGACTTTTAAAACAGGTACTTAAACATGCTAAAAATATAAAAGTTCTCAAAGAGAACGTAGCAGATATGGTTAAACCGCCAAAACGTCAAAGCACACAACCAAACGCTCTTGATGCCGAGAGCAGACGTAAGGTTGCCGAGTATATCGCTAATCATGAAGCAAGCGCCACAGTAACAGGCATTGCACTTGCGCTTTTTGCTGGACTTCATAGCGCTGAATGCTGCGGTTTAACATGGGCGAATGTTGATTTAGATAACGCTCAGATCCGCGTTAGTGAATCAATAGGTTTAGCAGAAGGCGGTATGTATATAAAAAGTCCAAAGAATGAAAGTAGGCGGCGTACAATCGATATTCCGCCACAACTTGTTGAGGTGTTAAAACGTCGTAAACAAGCTATGCAAGCCCAGGCGGCAAAATCTGAAATTCCATTTGATTCAAAATTTTATGTATTGAGTTATGACCTTTGGCATTATATGAATCCAAATAATTTAAGTAAAGCATGGAAAGTTATTTCAGAATCTATAGGCGTAAATGGTACGCATAATAACTCAGTACGTTTCCATGATTTGAGGCATACATACGCGACAGTTGCCGTAGCAGCCGGTATTGACGTTAAAACCGTTGCTAGTATGTTAGGTCATAGTAATGAATACGTAACTCTACACGTTTACGCATCACCAGATCCAAACGCAAAGAAAGCAGCTGCGGCAAAGATTGGTGAAGTTTACGAAAAACAAACCCAGGTTATCCCGTTCAAGCGTGCAGGCAATGAATAATTTTGTAGACGTTCCCGCCGCTATAGTCAAAAAATACCCTGATGCCATTGCTTTAACCGTTGTAGGCGACTGTCAAAGCCCGGGCATTACAGAGAACGACGTTCTCATTTGCTCAAGGATGACCGAGGTTGTCCCCGGATCTTATGTTCTAATCGAAAATGAAACCAAAAGCCGTGATCAATGGCCTACTATTCTTTGGCGGGTTGTTGAGATAACGAAGATCCAGGGCGACGTCTTTGTTCGTGTTGAGAACAATTACAAGAGGGATGTTTTTTTGCGCTCAAAAATACAATTTATAGCTGTCGATATTATAAATATAGCTGTTTAACTGCTATTTTAAATTTATTTTATTTTGTCGTAAATACGAACTTCTATAAACCACTTCACAAAAAAACATTTCATACATAGAATACTGACTGTAACGGCGTATAGCACAGGGCAAACGCCATAAGAACAAGGAGGCAATAAATGCAAAGTGTTTTAGGAACAATGGCCGAAGCTGCGAAGGTTTGCAACATATCAAACCGTTATGCTTACAGGCTCGCAGAGCAAGGCAAGATCCCGGCGGTGCAGATTGGCAATGTTTGGCGTGTAAACATGCCCAAACTGCGCGAACAGCTCGGAATAAAGGAGAAAGATGCCTATGAGAATGCTTAATAAAAAAATGAGTGTTTGCTGTTCCCTCGCCAAAGTTTGCAGCACACACTCATTGAACAGTCTGCATATGAGAGCAGATTACATATCAGTGTATCATATACATTGTATACAATTATTCAAAATCATTACATTGTATATAACAAACATTATGCATAGGAGCGCTTCTCTTTGGAGGTGTTATTGTTATGGCTATTGCTTTAACTCCAAATAGACTTGAAAAACAAGAGCGCGCCTACCAGATGCTAAAGCAGGCGCGCGCATGGGTGAAAAACAATCCTAGGGCATGGCGGTTCATTAAAGATTTTGCTCAAACGGATTATAGCAAAAATCAACAGCTGAGTGTTCAACGCTATGTTGAGGTCGTTAGGTCGAAAGACTTTTGCACAAATGATGGCTCAGTATTTAGAGTGTCAAACGAAAGTTGCGCCGCTTTTGCTCGGTTTTTAATATCGGAGCACCCGGAATATGCCCAGTTACTTGTGACAAAGAAAAGCATACTCGACGACCTCCCCAGGGCGGAGCTAAAGCCATGAGAGCAAAAGCGTCTTTTGCAAGTTCCGTATGTGGTAGCGACAGTTTTACAGCGTTACCGTGGGATACACAGGCCATTTACTACCAACTATGCTTTGAATGCGATGTTGATGGGTTTGTAGCAAATGCACGCCGCGTTATTGCAGGTTTGGAACTCGACCCCACAGAGCAGCTAAAAAGGTTGGTTGATGCCGGGTTACTTCTTGAGCTTGAGCATGGTTATTTGATTGCACACTATTGGCATCACAATAAGCGAGACTATAAGAATTATAATGCTGGTAATCACCTTTCAGAGATAGCTGCATACCTTAAGAAACATACTTCATGTGTTTATGTTATGACTAAAGAACAGCTTGACAGTCTGAACCCAGACTGTAAAAAGTCTGGAAAAAGTCGTAAAAAGACCGATGAACAGTCTTTAAATCAATCAAAATCAGATTCATGTTTATCAGTCAATAGTAACGTAGTTACTACTATATCAGGTGATTTAGATACTTTCCAAGAGCCTACACTCGTAGAAGCATTAGAGTTTGCTTCAAAAATTGGTATGGATAAAGAACAAGCTGCACAAGTTTGGAATGATTGCTATTGGGCTAATTGGAGCGATAAAGATGGTGCACCAATTAAAAATTGGCAAGGTTACTTTAGGAGATGCAAACAAAATGATGATGCGCTCAATGAACAATAACAACAACCAAGAATACAGCGATAGCATCGAGGAGTTTTCTTCTATTGAATATGACGATGATGCATCACTTGATGAAATACTCGACGAAATCGCAGCGCAAGAAGCCGAAGAATACTCGGAACTTGACTTCGGTATTTGGGCACCCTAAACAGCACAAGATCCGGGAAGTTTTGAGCCTCCCGGATCTCTATCTCAAACAAGAAAATGAGAGGAGAATAATAAAATGACGAACACAGACGACTTTTATCGATTAATTTCTGATCATCAAACAAAGCACGCTGCACTTGATTCGGATTACTCGATAAAGAAGCAAAAACTCGAACGCTTCAAAGGTTCTCGTGGCTATGATGAGGATTTGGACGCAATAAAAAGGGAATACCAGAAACAGGTAAAAAGCCTTGCAGCACGCGACAAAGAAGCTTTGAAGCAGATTGTCGATAGAATGCGCGAGGTTAATTCGAGACGACCAGAACCAGCACCAACCGCCGACGAAACCAGCATGCTGCAAATGTTGCGAATGCGAGATCCCAAGAGCATCACAAGCGATGAGCTTACAAGGCTCGCGAATAGCTTACAAACTGATGCCGCTCGCGGTGTACTTCGAGATTTTGCAAAAATTAATCATATTTTTTATCATCAAGAGCCAAAGCAGAGCACCAATGTATCTATTGCAGCCACAGACGAAAAAATTCGCTTTCTCTACGCGCAAGCATGTGAACTCTTCGACGATTCCGCACAACCTGCAGCTCGTTTATGGGCTGAGCGTCAAGCCAAAAGGTATGGCAATAAATATGATGTTGACGACCTACCACGCCGACCACAGATTACCGAGAAGCGCGAAGCGTTTGGAATGTCCACGGAGCAACTTGCAGCATTTTGTGAAGCCGTAGACTAACAGGCTTGTTTTATTTTGGTAGACAGTGCAAGCCCACAGAATGCCGTATAAAGCGTTTTAAGGCTTGCACAGGTGTATTTACCTATGAAAACAATGCGATGGTTTAAAAATGATTTAAGGGGGTGTATATGGCTACTATAAAACAATTACGGTTTGCACAGAATATTATTGAGGGTATGCCGCCTTCACAAGCATATAAAAAAGCTGGATACGCTTGTAAAAACCCGGAGACAATAGCCGTTGAGGCGCAACGGTTGTTAAAAAACCCTAGCATTTCCCCAATCATTCAAACAGCGCAAGCCAAGGCCACAGAGACCGCCACATGGAACCGTACAGTAGCCATAGAACGCCTTCAACGTGTCAATGATGCAGCATATGCCGCGGTTAACAATGGTAATTTGACCTCAAGAGGTGCAGCGGGTGTCTTTTTTGGTTCCTTGGATCGCCTGAATGCCTTACTTGGTATTGTCGCAGAGGATCCAAACGCGGCGAGTCTCGCACGTGCCGAGGAAATTTTGGGCACGATTAAGAGCGTTATTACAGATGATACTTTGAGAGAGTCAAACACCGATGACCAGGGCATTCTTCATATCGAAGTATAGGAGGTGAGACGATGAGCAAAACATTTACCGAAGTCGAGGCGCTCTACCTTCTGCATTATGGTCGGATCGTTGAGCTAGCAACCGTAGCGAAGGGCATGGATCCCGCTATTCCCGGGAACATGAAAAAAGTATGTGCTGATGTTTGGAACGAACTAGGAGACGCAAGCCCGGCGGTTATGGAATACGCCTCTGAGCTTGCGCGTGGAATCCTAGAGACGGGCATATATCATGTCCCTGAGGATAGTTGATTGTTGCTTTTGAGTAATGAATAAGGCGGCCAAAGAGCCGCCTTTTTTGTTTGTCATTTAAAATTTAATCAGCAACACACCAACAGGCATTTTAATAAAGAGGCATTCAAAACATGTGCCCTTTTTGTGCCCCGTCTTGTGCCCTATAATTATCATTTACATATTGATGTTCATTATACCTGTTAAATAATGGCGCCCCCAGCAGGACTCGAACCTGCGACCTTAGGATTAGAAGTCCTCTGCTCTATCCACCTGAGCTATGGAGGCGCGTAAATACAACAAACCCGCATAAAGCGGGTTATAAAACATATGGAGCGGCGTACGGGACTCGAACCCGCAACACTTAGCTTGGAAGGCTAATGCTCTACCAATTGAACTAACGCCGCATGGTCGGGGCGACTGGATTTGAACCAGCGACCCTCTGCTCCCAAAGCAGATGCGCTACCAAGCTGCGCTACGCCCCGAAAGCCAGCTTGCTCCAACCAGAGCTTTAGTAATATACAACTCACCTTAGACTGAAGCAAGAAGATTTCTGGATAAAGCCTTGATTTCAAATAATGTCCATTATGCTCTGAACGAGACTTCCGCGGGGTGATACATTGAGTTCATCGCTCTAGCCTTATAAAAACGCTCTGAACTAAATGTATCACCCCGCGGAAGTCTCGTTCAGAGCATAATGGACATTATTTGTTGTTACATCGAGGAGGCTTCTTCGAGAAGGGTTCTTGCATGATCTAGTGCTGGTTTATCGGTATTTCCTGAAAGCATACGGGCTATTTCACAGACACGTTCTTCAGAAGTTACTTCTTTTATTTCTGTCTGTGGGGTTGATGTATCGGTTACATTTTTTTGAACTACATAGTGACGTTGTGCGCAGACTGCTATTTGAGCAAGGTGCGTAACTACAAGTACTTGTCTCTTTTGAGAAAGACGTTTGAGGATTGCGGCAACAGAGCGTGCTGTGGCGCCACCTACACCGGCGTCAATTTCGTCAAATATCAGGGTATCAACCATATCGACATCTCTGAGCGCTGCTTTTATGGCAAGCATGATGCGGCTTGATTCTCCGCCGGAAGCAATCTTTGCGAGCGGTCTTGCATGTATGCCGGGGCCGGGCCTGTAGAGAAACTCAACATGTTGAGGTCCCTGGAGACTCCAGCGGGACTCTTCGAGATCAACAAGGTCAACAATGAGTTCTGAACCTTTCATTTCAAGTTCGCTCATAAACTCAGTTACCTGGCGGGCAAATTGCGGGGCAATGGCAGAGCGTACCTGAGACCATTCTCTGGCAGCTTCTCGCAATTGTTTTTGTATTTTATTAAGCTTTTCTTCGCAGGCTTTCTCTCGTTCATCTGAAGAGTCAAACGTCTCAATTAATGCTTTAGCTGATTCATAAGTTTCAAAGACATCTTCCATACGAGGTCCGAACATCCTCGTGAGGCCAACCAGCTTACCCATACGGACATCTGCTTCTTCAAAAGCGTTTTGATCAAAATCGAGGGTATTCTCGTACCTTCTTAAAAAAGTGGAGACATCCTCAAGAGGAAAGAGTGCTTCTCTCAGACTATCCAAACATGTTTCAAGCTCTGCGTCATAACGTGAGACAAACTCCAATGAATTTAAAACTTCATTTAGAGAATCCAAAATACCATTATCGCCTGAAATTTCATTATGAGCTGATGTAACTGCCTGTAAGAGAGCCTCGGCATGCTCTAGGCGCGGCAGGCTTTGCTCCAGCTCTTCATATTCTCCGTGTTTTGGATTGACTTCTTCTATACGCGAAATTATAAACCGAGCATTTTCTATCTTTGCAGCGTCCTGTGATCTTGCTTCTCTTACATATGCAAGTTCTTCTTCCGCTTTCTTAAATTCATTCCAAAGAGTTTGGTAAGCTAAGCGTTTTTGGGCAATATCTTCTCTCCCCCAGGCATCTAAAAGCTCAGCGTGATACACACTTTTTAAAAGCTTTTGATGTTCATGCTGACCGCAGAGATCAATATGTTCTCCAATAAGCTGTGATAATTCATTGACCGAGGCAAGATGCCCGTCATAGCTTGCGCGTGAACGTCCTTCTCGAGAAAGGCTCCGCTTAGCAATATGACCGTCCGGATACTCATCTCCGTCATCATCAAAATAGAAATGCCCCTCTACCGAGAGTTCGTTCGCTCCGTCACGTATCAGGTCTATCGACGCGCGTTCGCCCATGAGGAGCTTTATAGCATTGAGCAAGGCTGATTTTCCGGCGCCTGTTTCTCCGGTAAATACCGTAAGTCCCGGCGCAGGTTCAAGCATTGCTTCTTCTATAAGCGCCAAATTGTGAACAAACAGCTCGTCAATCACGGTCTTTACCTTCCGCTTCTACGCCGAGAAACCCGCTTATCTCACATTACCGTAAAATACCCTTGATACTGATGCATAAAAGCTATCAGAGCTTGCTGATAACAGTATAATATCTTTATCTGAAACTTCGATTTTTATCTTCTGCGGCAAAAGATCTGCAGCAAATGTTTCTCCGTCGGCAAATACACAAGGGTCGGAGGAGCGGTCACTAATGACTTTGAGTTCTACCACATCTGACGGAGACGTAATAAAAGCGCGTGCCGTAATGGTATGCGGAGCTACCGGTACACAAATAAGTCCTCTATAGCTTGGCGTCATGATGGGTCCTCCGGCAGAAAGGGCGTACCCTGTTGAGCCGGTTGCGGTCGCAACCACAAAACCGTCGCCTCTTAGACGGTCAATATGTACACCGTTTGCACTCACTTCAAACTCAACCATTTTGCCTGAAGCTCCGCGAGCTAAAACTACCTCGTTAAAAGCGGTAATGGTCCGGTATTGTAATGTGCCGGTTTCATCGATTCCTGTTATTCCTGCGTGCAAAAGAGAGCGCCTGCTTTGGTGAAGCTCTCCTGCAAGCGCAGCACTTACCGTACCGTAAATACTCTTAGAAGTCTCACAGGTAAGAAAACCTAGGTGTCCGTAAGACAAACCCAAAAGCGGAATACCTGTACCTGCCACGAGTTGAGCTGCACGTAAAATTGTACCGTCTCCACCCATGCAAATCAAAAGTGAAGCGTCAGACATATCTACCTGAGTCTCAAATTCCGGGTTAGGCACCCGGCCGGTCTCGTATCCTTGTTCCTCAAGCCAATCTTCAAGTTCGGCAGCATCATTTACCGCTTCGTTATAAAGATAATTTGGCATGATCATAATTCGTGACATAACTGACCTCTTAAACCGTACCGATACCGCAGATGCGTTCAATTTTAGTATTTATATCAGGAGATGTATGCGACTGCAAGGATTTTATTGCATATACAAAGTACTCTCTGTTCCCTTTTGCACCTGTTATAGGAGAAACACAGACATCCTGTACACAGAGACCGTTTGCATCACAGGTTTTAACAACATCCATTAAAACTCTCTTATGGACATTGATATCACGTACAATTCCGCCTTCTTCTACTTCATGAGAATTCGCTTCAAATTGAGGCTTTACCAAACTGCATAGCTCAGCTTTATTATTCATGAGCAAAACAAGGGCTTCTGCGATATGTTCAATCGACGTAAAAGAAACGTCGGCAACAATCAAATCACATGCTCCGCCAATATCCTGTGGTGTTACATTACAGATATTTGTTCTTTCAAAAAGACTTATGCGATTATCATTGCGCAGACTCCAGTCAAACTGACCGTACCCTACATCTATCGCAACTACATGACTTGCGCCGTGCTTTAAAAGGCAATCTGTGAATCCTCCGGTAGAGCATCCCGCATCAAGGCAGCGTTTACCGTTGACATCAATACAAAAATTCTTAAGAGCTCCCGCGAGTTTAAGGCCTCCGCGCCCTACATATCCTATTTCAGATGTCTTTGTTCCCTTTACATGTATATCAATTCCATGCGGTACTTGCTTGCCTGCTTGCGTAAGTCGTTCACCGTGTGATGAAACTCGTCCCTCCATAATCGCTCGCAGAGCATCTTCAGTCGTTAAAAAGTAACCTTGCTCAACAAGTTCCTCATCAAGCCGAATTTTAATGGTTTTATTGCTCATTTGTCAGAACCGTTATCAATGAGTGAAGATGCACGTTCAAGAATTGAATCTGCTACGCCCTGAGAATCAATGCCGCATTGCCTGTAAAGATCATTAAGAGACCCATGAGATATATAGTCAGCAGGTAATCCAAGAATCAAAGTATTTGCGTTACGTCCGGAATCCGAAATTTCCTCGAGCACTCCGCTTCCAAAGCCGCCCTCTTTTGTCCCGTCTTCCAAAGTAACTACAAGCTTGCTTTGACATGCGCGCTTTACGGCTTCTGTATCTATAGGCTTAGCCCATCTCATGTCAATAACAGAAACTGAGTATGTTTGTGCGATTGTCTTACACGCTTCTATTGCAACATTCACCATTTTGCCGAGAGCAAGAACGGTAATTTGAGGAATCAAAGACGTATCTTCGAGAGAAGTCCATGCTTCACGTGCCAAAAAATTAAAAGGTTCTTGTTGAGATTCCTGAGCCATGGGCAAAGACCCGCGCGGGTATCTTATTGCTACCGGGCCATCAAGTTTTAAGGCAAATTTTAGTGCGTTTTTAAGTTCGTCAGAATTCGAAGGAGCAATAATGCGCATATGGGGTAATGTCCGTAGATATGCGATATCAAACATGCCATGATGTGTAGAGCCGTCTTCTCCCACAAGACCTGCACGATCAACGGCAAAAATAACATGATGCTGAGGTAAGCAAATATTAGTACTTATCTCATCATAAGCACGCTGTAAAAATGTTGAGTAGATCGCAACAACCGGTGTCAGACCTTGAATAGCCATGCCTGATGCAAGGGTTACCGCACATTCCTCGGCAATACCAACATCAAAGAACCTTTTTGGCATTTTGTCACGTAATAACGCGAGACCTGTACCGTCGGGCATTGCTGCGGTAATTGCAACAATCGACTCATCTTTTTTTGCTTCTTCCAAAAGGGTTTCTGCAAAAACTTGCGTACACGTAGGATTTGAAGAACTCTTCTTTAACAGCTCTCCTGTTTTTGCATCAAAGGGACCTACACCATGAAATATCTCAGGGTTTTTCTCGGCAGGTTCAAAACCTTTACCCTTTTGGGTAATCGCATGTATTAAAACAGGACAATCAAGCGAAAGTCCTCGAATGAGGGTATCTTCTACACTGTGTATATCATGACCGTTAATAGGACCAAGATAGGTAAACCCAAACTCTTCAAATAACATCCCGGGGACAAAAAACGTCTTTGTTGCTTGTTTTGCCCGCTCGCCCAAGCGAACTAAGATGTCTCCGATATGCCCTGTGCTCGCAAGATGCGCCTCCAACTGGTCTCTCGTATTGGTATAGTGAGGATTCGTGCGCAAATATGCAAGATAAGAAGACAATGCGCCAACAGATGGCGCTATGCTCATTTCATTGTCATTCAGTATAACTACAAACTTTTTGAGCTGAGCCTGGCCAGCGTAGTTAAGCGCTTCAAAAGAAAGACCTCCGGCTATTGAAGCATCGCCAACTATAGTGACAATCTTCTCGTCTCCGCCTAAGTAATCACGGGCCGTTGCAATACCCGCGGCAGTGGCTACTGCGTCAGAAGCATGACCTGAATCATGAACATCAAAGACAGATTCGTTGCGACGTGTAAAACCGGAGACTCCGCCGCTTTGACGTAATTGAGAAAACCCTCCCAAACGGCCTGTTAGCATTTTGTGTGCATAAGCTTGGTGACCAACGTCAAACAAAAGCTTATCATGAGGCAAATCAAGAACTCTGTGAGCGGCTATTATAAGCTCAACAGCACCTAAAGAAGAAGCGAGATGGCCACCGTTTAATGAGGTGGCAGCTATCATCTCTGCTCGCAAATCCTCTGCAAGCTCATTAAGTTCCTGAGTATTTAATTGCGAAAGTGATTCCTTATTGAGAACGTCATCTAATGCACTCATAAAGCTTCCTTACACAATCTCAACTGTCTCTTGCAAATCCCGGTCTTCTTGGGATGCCATATTATCATGACAGGGCTCAGACTTCAAACTCTCGCTGGGCGATAATGGCTCAATATCTACCTTTTTTACTGCTTCGAGACCAACCGTAACGGCTTCATCAAGTAAATCGAGACTCTTCTCAAGCGGAGTCTGCGGGCTCCTTACCTGATTAAGTATATTGTCAAGTTTGTCAACAAGTTCATGTAAAGAAGCTTTTGTATCCATGCAAAACTACGCTTGTTCAGTAACTTGTACGGATTCTTCTTGTTCCTGAGAGACAGATTCTTCACTGATTTGCTCGTTTATTGAAGAATCTGATGGTGTTTCCTGAATAATCCGGGCCAGCTCTTCGAGACTATATAAAGGATATTCATCCATAAGCCTTGAAACACGTCCGAGAATACCGTTAATAAACGAGGGTGAATCCTCGGTACCAAAAACTTTGCTTATCTCAACAGCTTCATTAATAGAGACCGAAATATCAACATTAGGCTCACAAAACATCTCATAAATCGCTATGGACATAATAGCTTTGTCAACCTGAGGCATACGATTAATACCCCAGTTCTCCGACAAACCGCCAATGAGCTTGTCAATGCTTAAACGGTTTCTTGCAACGCCTCTTGAGAGTGTCTCTGCATACGGGCTCAAAGGACCGTCTTCCAAAACATAATCTGCTCTGTCGAGAAGATCATAGACGTCTATTTCCTGAACATTCGCCTGGAATATGATTTGCAGAGCCTGTGCGCGTGAACGTGTACGGCCAACTAAAATGCTTGACACTTGTATTTACTCCTTTGCAAAAACAAGGGCATCTATGAACACGTCAACACCGCTCACACTGATACCTACCTGAGATTCCACACCGGCAGATACCGAGCTCCTGATCTCTTCTGCAAGCTTTTAAAAGGAAAGCCAAAGAAAACCGAAACATGAACGGCGATTCTCATCGCATCGTCTTCTACTTTTACTCCAACAGCCGGAACTGAGGATACTTTTTTAGATCCAAACATAGAAAATACAGTCGGAAGATCTGTTGAGCTACCAACGCATGCGACACCATCTACCTTCTCGGCCGAAAGTCGCACAATGGTTTCTACAACGTCAGCAGCGACTACGAGCCCATTAAACTGGATATCCTGGCTCATAATCCACTCCCCTCATAATCATCATTTACACATTACAAAATATCCGTGCACAGTCCCCTTAAACAAGAAGATTGTGCACGGTATAGTTTACCCCAGATTATTACGCAAGGAAACCCGGTAAATAGGTTGGGATGAAATCAGTATATACTTCGCCTTTTCTGAATGCTTCATTTTGCAAGGCGGCCAAATGGAAAGGTATCGTGGTTTCTATGCCTTCGATCTGGAATTCTTTGAGTGCACGCTCTGCTCGGGCAAGGGCTTCTTCGCGGCTTGATCCCCATACAATAAGCTTTGCAACCAAAGAGTCATAGGTTGGCGGAATCGCATATCCTTCATATGCGTGGGTATCAACACGCACACCGGGACCACCGGGAACAACAAAACGCTTTAAGGTCCCGGGACAAGGCCTGAAGTTATGATTGGTATCCTCGGCATTAATACGGAACTCAAACGCATGTCCGCACGGAGAAAACGGAGCACGACAGGCAATGGTCATAGGCTCTCCGGCTGCAATGCGAATCTGCTCTTTAACAAGATCGGTAAGCGTGATTTGCTCGGTAACCGGGTGCTCAACCTGAATACGAGTATTCATTTCCATGAAATAAAAGCTGCCGTCGGCATCAAGCAAAAACTCGATGGTACCGGCATTTGTGTATCCCACTTCTTTCACGGCGCGAACGGCGGCTTCGCCCATTCTTTGCCTCAGCTCGGGAGTAAGTGCGGGAGAGGGAGCTTCTTCTATAAGCTTTTGATGCCTGCGCTGTACCGAACAGTCACGCTCGCACAGATGAATTGCATTTCCAAACTTATCCGCCAAAACCTGTACTTCTACATGGCGGGGTTTTTGTACGAGACGCTCCATGTAAACGGCATCGTTTCCAAAAGCTACACGCGACTCTGAACGAGCGGTTGTATAGGCACGCTCAAGCTCGTCTTTAGACCATGCCTCTCGCATGCCTTTTCCTCCGCCGCCGGCCGAAGCCTTAATAAGCAGCGGATACCCAATTTCTTCAGCCACGGCAAAAGCTTCTTCGAGCGTATCTGCTTCGCCGTCGCTACCGGGTACCGTTGGAACACCGGCTGCTTTCATGGTTTGCTTGGCATTGGACTTCTCGCCCATTCTGTCAATCACATCTGCGTCCGGGCCAATAAATACCAATCCGTTTGCGGCGCATGCTCTTGCAAACTCTGAATTCTCTGACAAAAAACCGTATCCCGGGTGAACCGCCTCGCATTTCCAGGCATTTGCGGCACCAATAACGGCAGGTATGCTTAAATAACTTTGGGCGCTTTGCGCGGGTCCAATGCAAACGGCAATATCTGCTTCCTGAACAGCACGCGTATCGCGGTCAGCCAGCGAATGAGCAACAACCGCTTCTACACCAAGCTCGTGGAGAGCTCTTACTACCCTCAATGCAATTTCTCCGCGGTTTGCAACGAGAACGCGAGAGAACATACTACTCCCCTAACTTTTCTTTTCCGGAGTTCGAGTCAATGGGTTCAACATAGAAGAGCGCTTGTCCAAACTCAACCGGCTGGGCGTTTTCGACACAAATCTCTTTGACAATACACATGGTCTCGGCAGGAATCTCATTCATAAGCTTCATGGCCTCAACAATACACATGGTTTGTCCGGCCATAATCTCGTCACCGAGCTTTACAAACGGAGCTGCGTCAGGAGCAGGAGCGGCATAGAAGGTTCCTACCATAGGACTCGTAATGGCTTTCCAGTTGTCAGGATGATCTGTGGCTGCCGGAGCAGCAGGAGCTTTTGCTTTTTCAGGAGCCGGAGCTGCAGCCGCAGCCGCAACGGGCATCGCAGCAAAAGTAGCCGCTGCAGCAACTTCAGGCTTTCGCACGGTAATCTCTGAACCGGCTTCCTTAATGGTAACCTCACCAATACTTGACTCTTCAACTGCGCGAATAAGTTCGCGAATCTGGTTAATGTCCACGTAATCCTCCTCTTTTGTTGCCGAGCTTTCTCCGGCGAGCATAAATTCAACCTTGTCTGCCGTACGGTGTTTAGACAAAAACGCACGCGCCTCATTGGGGAAGAGTGCATACATCAAAACGTCTTCATCACTGTTTGCAAGCGCTCCAATTTCTTCTTTGCAGTCATCAAAAGTTTGAGTTGCAAGTGTAGAAGGCGCAATATCATCTGGCAAAACCTCTGAGTTGCCCATAACCTTTTTAAGAATATCTTCATCCAGAGGTCCGGGCGCCTTGCCATATTTACCGGCCAGATAATCCTTCATCTCGGCTGAAACAACACTCCAGCGTTTTCCGGTAAGAACATTGAATACTGCCTGAGTGCCAACAATCTGACTCATAGGAGTTACCAACGGCGGGAAGCCGGTCTCGGCGCGTACGCGAGGAATTTCTTTAACTACATCGCCAAGGCGGTCTGCAGCATGTTGAACATCAAGCTGGCTAACCAGGTTGCTCATCATACCGCCCGGAATCTGATGCTTATAAACCTGCATATGAATGAGCGATGAAACGCCACGCTTATAATGGGCACGCTTACGAACTTCTTCCCAATACTCGGCAATTTCAAAAAGCAAATCAAGATCAATACCGGTATCATAGCCCGATTCTTTAAAGGCAGCGACAATCATCTCAACGGCAGGTTGAGAGTTACCAAATGCCAAAGGAGCGCTTGCAGTATCTACAATCTCGGCACCGGCCTCGGTACCCTTAATGTAGTTAGCGGGAGCCATACCGCCAACATAGTGGCAGTGCAAGTGTATAGGAAGATCTGTAGCCTCACGCAGTGCACGGGTAAGCCTGTCGGTACGGTAAGGAGTTAGCAAGCCGGCCATGTCTTTAACGCAAATCGAGTCGGCTCCGAGTTCTTTAAGCGCTACTGCATAGTCAACATATGCATCAAGTGTATGAACCGGACTTACGGTGTAAGAAATTGCCGGCTCAAAGTGAGCGCCACATGCTTTAATAGCTTTAGCACAGTCTTTAACATTTCTGATATCATTCAGTGCATCGAATACACGGAATACATCAATGCCGTTATGATGTGCTGCTTCAATAAAGCGGGTAACAACATCTGTCGAATAATGGTGATAACCAACAAGGTTTTGACCGCGTACCAGCATGGATAGCTTAGTTTGCGGACATGACTTCTTGATAGCGCGGAGCCTCTCCCAGGGGTTTTCGTCCAAGAACCTCAGACACGAGTCAAAGGTTGCGCCTCCCCAAGATTCTATTGCCCAGTAGCCCACTTGGTCCATCTTTGGCAAGATGGGAAGCATGTCGCCAATAGCCATACGGGTTGCCCAAAGAGACTGTTGACCGTCTCGAATGGTTGTATCCATAATCTGTAAAGGTTTCAAAGAGCACCTCCTAAGGTCTTATCGCACATGTTGGCAGGCTCATGGCCAAGCAGGCGAAGTTCGTGTTTGTTCAGTATACGTATGTTTGTTTCACTCTTGTGTATAGACCGGCTAACGGTTTAAACAAAAATGTAAATCCTTAAATTAGCCATATAATTCGCTCTTCTTCGACATTAATCTAAAAATGTATTAGGGGAGGCAACACATTTAGTTCAGAGCGATTTTATAAGGTGAGAGCGATGAACTCAATGTGTTGCCTCCCCTGATACATTTTTAGATTAATGTCGAAGAAGCTGGTTATCTGGAAGCTTTGAGTTTGGCAAAGATGTGAGTAGAGTGACGTTTGACAAATGAGACAAATTTGCCTTCACAGTAGGTCATGTAGGTAAGCTTGTGCTTTATTGGCCAAAGCATTATTCGCATCATGGTTGAATGCGGTACGGTATTTTTAACGGCAACTTCTACTTGAGGAGTAGAAATCATCTGTTTGATCTTTTGCAGCTTTTCTGAGCGCGACAGCGGAGACTGTTTGCATACCACGTTCTCTATACAGCCAATTAAACGTTCTGAATAGCGGCGGTATACCACTTCCATGCTTGTGCTGTCATGAACATTCCAATGATCATAGATATCAAGCATCCAGGTATGTTCTTCTTCGCGTTTCTCATATACTCCTTCGCGATACCTCGTAGTTTCTGAGTCTTCACGAGCTCTGATAAAATGATAATACGCTTCTTCTGTAACGCCTACACGTTCTATATCGCGAATAACAGAGAGCACAAACGGAAAATCATCCCAGAATGTAAGAGGGAATCTCAGATTATTATCTTCGATATAAGATCTCAAATACAGTTTATTCCAAGGAGAGTACAACTGGTTGTGGTCAAATAATTCATAAGCATTTTCTCGGAAGCTCTGCTGTGATTCATAAATTCGGCTTGGAATGCAGAGTTTTTGAGTGAGACAATCGCTTAAATTATCGCTCCAATAAGTATCGATATAAAAACCTGCAATTACGAGCTCGAGATTGTTGGTATCTCCGATCTCTACAAGATCGGCGAGCATCGTAGGTTCGGCCCAGTCATCTGCATCGAGGAACATAACCCATTTACCGCGTGCATAATCCAAAGCTTTATTTCGAGCAGCAGGCGCTCCGGCATTCTCTTGATGAAACACACGTATTCTTTGATCACGGGTTGCATAATGATCGCAAATTGCTCCTGATTCATCCGGAGAGCCGTCGTCAACCAATAGCAGTTCAAAATCGCCCATTGTTTGATTGAGAACGCTTTCCAAACAGCGCGTAAGGTATTTTTCTACCTTATAAACAGGTATAATAATACTGACTTTTGGGATAGACTTTTTTCTTTCCTCAGAAGAATGTACGTTTGAATTTGTATTATTCATTGATAATCACCAGATTCCCGCGCCAGTCATACTGAGGATTACCCCATTCATCATACTGGGTACCCCAGGGGTTACCGTTCCAGTCAAGTATTGCATTACCCCAGTCATCATACAGCGTGCCTATGGGGTATCCGTTTTGGTCATACTGCTGACCCCAGATTACTACCGCACCATCCTCAAATATGAGGTTGCCATATTCATCGGTTAAAGCGCCCAGCGGCAAACCATTCTCGTCAAGGAGCGGGTTTCCGTTCTCGTCGTATTGTGTACCAAGATAGTTGCCGGCCGCATCAAGATGATACCCCTCAAGCATGGCATTGAGCATATTTGAGTAACTCGACGGAGAACCCTGCTGCATAATGCTGCCGTTCGCATCAAATGAAATAGTAGGTACAACCATGTTTCCCATAGTTGCTTTGTTCATCTTTGATAGTGCTGTGCACCAGGATACAAGGTTTTCGTGAGAGAGATTTGATCGTATACCACCAAGTAAATCATCATATCTTAAAGAAGAAGCAGAAGATGTACCTTTATAAACAGACTCAATAAGACTAAAGTTTTTCTCGGTACAACAGATAACATTATAAAGTCTGATTCCAAAGGCATCGCAAATTCCTTGTAGTGTTTGAGTGATGCTTTGTTGTGAAGCGAGGGTTTGCGCCAAGGTCCTTACAGCATTACCGTTTGATCTTTTTGGTTGTACATACAGGTCTGTTGGAACAGTAATTTGTAAAGCTCTCGTCATGGCTTTATCGCACCTGTACATAATTACTTGTTTTAAGGCTCCAATATGCTGAGCATTTGTTGTGTTATCTGTAACCAGGAAAACGGTATAGTATCCGCCGTCATCTGACGGCGTTACCGAGAGCGCTCCGTCATAGGTAGTGGTTCCGTAATAGCTTATTGCAAGCTCTTTATCTTGTTGGGAGTTCACTGCTTTCCAGCCAAAATAGAAGCATGAAAGCATTGCGGCAATACCAGCAAGAATCAGGAGTCCCCATAAAAACGGGTGACGCTTTTTGCGGGCGGCAAACATCTGATGCCCGCTTGATAGAGCGAATTTTTGCTGACTATGGGCGGTTGACATTTTTGGCGCTTGTCCATCAGCACGCACAACTCTTCTTGGTCCGCCTTTTATAACAATAGGCTTGTTAGAACCGGTTGTTGTCTGACTGACAGATGAAGAAGTATTCTGCTGGGGTTGTGTTTGATTTTGCTGGGGAGTTGATACTAAACGCAAAAACTCTCCTGTGTCACCTGCAGGCAACACGCTCGTTGCATATTCCTTTGCAACATTGCTCAGGTCTTGTTCGCTTTTTGACGGAGAAATACCGTCAAATGAGTATTGTGCGTTCATGTTAGCCATACCAGCCTTTTTATCAGTCCCTTCAGGGCAAACCATGTTTTGTTGCCATTATTCAGCTGAAGACGCTTTACCGGTTATATCACGCATACCAACAACTAAAGAAATCCACTTTTGTCTGTCCAACGAAATTGTTTCTTCTTCGTTTTGATCTGTATAATAAGGCGCTTCGAACTCGGCATAATTATCGCGAGAAATATCTTCCATTGCTCTCAGCAAACCCTGAAGAGCTACGGCGTCCACTTCTTGCGGAACAGATGTTATTGATCTCACCAGGCCATAAATATCATGAGAAACATCTGAATTCATGACGAGTTGTATCTGTTGCATCTGTTCTGAAGTAACGGTAACTCCGGCTTTTAAAGTAATTCCAGAAATCGAGTTCAGCGCAGACATGAGTCCTTTTAACCCGCGCTGCAGATAAACGTCAGACAATGTTCTGAACTCAGCTCCGTCTTCGTAATACGATACGTTAGGATTTATATGGGCAAACTCTATTCGTTCATTAATGGTATCAACATAGGATAGCCAAATATCAGAAGGCGTCTCGTTATTATCTGATACAACAATCAGACTGTAGTTGTTGGTAGCCGCATAAAGCGAATCATACTTGTATTTCTCTGTATTTAAATCAGCCATGCATGCTTTAAACGCAAAAAACGATGCAACAAATAAGAGAAATGCAGTTAAAACCAAAGCAATGACTATAAGGGGTTTGACAGGCGCTTTTTCTTTTTCATGTCGTTCCTGAGCGTCTGTCACCCCTTGTGATACCGAGGTAAAACCCTGTGCCTTACCAAGATTTGCATTTTGGGCAGGCTGGACTCTCCAGGATGCCGTTGATTCCTCATAAGAATTTACAGTAGGCGGTTGATAATCTACTGTGTTGAACTCTTTTGTTTTTGCGTCCATAACTCGAACGCCCGAGAAACTCTGTGTCAGCGTTTTCTTGGTAGGCGAATCCATGTTACTCGCCCCTCACCTGAGCACCGGTTGCACGGAACACCTTGTCGCATACCTTTGCATGGAGAGCGCTTGCTTCTTCTGATGTCAAAGTATGGTCTTGTGCGCGGTACGTCAGTGCAAATGCCATAGACTTTTTGCCTTCACCGAGCTTCTGAGCATCACGGTAAATGTCAAAGAGTCTAATAGTTTCAAGATTCTTGCCCGCAGCGCTCTTCATAACCTGTTCAAGCTTCTCTGCCGAGACACCCTCGTCAACAAGAAGCGCAAGGTCGAGCGAGACTGCAGGGAGTGTTGGGATTTCTTCATAAGGAGCTACATTATTTGCAAGCTGGAGAATATGCTCAAGGTCAAGTTCAAAGGCAAATACCTTAGAATCAATCTCAAATTCTTGTGTTACCTGAGGATGAATTTGGCCGAGCCAGCCCAAAACCGTTCCTCCGCTTAAGACTTCGGCTACCTGACCCGGATGAGTGAATCCGTATTCTTCGATATTCGGAACCCTGAAGCGAATCTTCTGAATGTTGAGTTTGTTCAAAAGTGCCTCAACAATACCCTTTATATCAAAGAAGTCAAACGGCTGAGAAGGACTGTTCCAAGTGGCTTCATGCCACGAACCGCAAAGAACACCGCTTACATATTCGTGTTCACGCGGTTGTGCATGGCCGGGCCTGCCAAAATAAACCCTGCCCACCTCATAAAGGGCAACATTTTGTACACCGTGGCGTTGATTGACTCCTATGCTGCGCAAAAGGCCCGGAATTAAAGTACGGCGCATCACGGTCCAGTCACTTGACATGGGATGCATAAGCTCAACTACACTGCCTCTGCCCTGCTCAGTCATGTGAAGCCGCTCTAAATCATCGCTTGGAACAAACGCATAAGAAAGGCTCTCATTTAAACCAAGGCTTCTCAGCGTCTGTGTAACAATGCGCTTACGTGCCTGTTCAACAGTTAGTCCGCCGGAGTGGTTGCGGGCAGCGGGAATAGTGGGAGCAATATCTCCTTCTCCCCAAAGGCGAACTATCTCTTCATAGAGGTCAATTTCACGTTCAAGATCTGGACGGTAACTCGGAGATACAACGCTGAAGATATGCGCAACAGTAGTTTCTTTAACCTTGCAGCCCAAGCGCTCAAGACTCTCTACGCAGAATTCGTCATCTATAGGAGCGCCCATCATATCGCGCAGGCGTTCGGTCCTCAATACAAGCGTCTTTGGCTCCCACGGTACGGGATACTCGTCTATGCGGCCCGCTAAAACAACGCCGCCGCAGACATCAGCAAACAGCGCCGCTGCTAAATCTGCGGCTATTGCGCAACCTTCTGGATCAACCGTTCTCTCAAAACGCATTGCTGCTTCCGAGAAAAGCTGGAGGTTTCTGCTGGTACGAGAAGTATGTGCATGTGAAAAACTCGCTGATTCGAGCAAGACGTCAACAGTAGAATCATCAATTTCAGAATTCTGGCCGCCCATAACACCGGCCAAAGCAACGGGAGTTTTACCGTTATCAGTAATAACAGCCATATCATGCGTTAATTTGCGCTCAGTGCCATCAAGCGTTGTTATGATTTCATCATCATAAGCCGCTCGTACAACAATGTGAGCTTTACCCTGTTCATCATGTTCAAGCTTGCCGAGGTCAAAAGCATGGAGAGGCTGTCCGGTTAAATACATAACATAATTGGTAACATCTACAACATTATTAATTGAGCGAGATCCTGCCGCAGTAACCCTCTTAACAAGCCAATCGGGCGAAGGGCCAATTTTTACGCCGCTTACGACGCGAGCAACATAACGCTGGCATAACTCAGGATCGTCAATAGTAACATCAACAAGATCCTCCGCCTTTTTCTCAACCTCAGTTGGAACCGGTAGATCAATATTTATATCTTCATGCAAAATAGCACCGGTTTCACGAGCCATACCAATCATAGAAAGGCAATCTGGTCTGTTAGGTGTTATTTCACAGTCAAGAACCGTATCGCTCATACCCATGAACTGACCAAACGGTATACCGCAGGGAGTATCGTCCGGTAAAATCATAATACCCGAATGGTCCGCAGAAAGCCCAAGCTCGCGAGCCGAGCAGTTCATTCCGCAAGAAGCTACACCACGAAGCTTGCTTTTCTTGATAACAATATCGCCCGGAAGCGTAGCGCCCTCCAAGGCAGTGACAATGCAGTTGCCCTCTTCAAAATTCTGAGCGCCGCATACTATTTGCAAAGGTTCAGGCTCGCCGTGTTCATTCACGTTTGCCGAACCAACGTCTACGAGAGTAACCCAGAGATGATCTGAATCCGGATGGGGCTCTTTTTTAAGAATCTTAGCAGTAACAATATGGTCGAAATTTGTTCCCAGTGTTTCAACGGCTTCTACCTCTGTGCCGGTACGGGTGTATTCCTGAACCAATACGGAAGGATCTTTGGGAAGTTTGACCATCGATGACAGCCATTCATATGAAACGCGCATACCTTGCGCTCCTTTCTTGCATGCAAACAAAGACTCGAATTAGAACTGACGGAGAAAACGCATATCTCCTTCTACCAGCATGCGCAAATCTGGTAAGTCATACCGTAAGCATGCGACGCGCTCAACTCCGATTCCAAACGCGAAACCGGAATACTCTTCAGGATCAATACCACTCATACTCAACACATTGGGATCTACCATGCCGCAGCCGAGAATCTCAAGCCAGCCGGAATTCTTGCAGAATCTGCAGCCCTTGCCGTGGCAAACACCGCAAGAAATGTCAACTTCGCAGCTTGGCTCAGTAAACGGGAAGAAATGCGGACGATACCTTGTTGCACGATCTTGTCCGAACATTGCCTTGCAAAATGCGTCAAGCGTACCTTTGAGATCTCCAAACGTAATACCCTTATCTACCACAAGACCTTCTACCTGATGGAACTGTGGTAAATGGCAAGGGTCAGCTGCATCCGGTCTAAAGACGGCTCCGGGACAAATCATGTAAATAGGCGGCTTTTGTGACTCCATGGTATGTACTTGTACACCGGATGTCTGTGTTCTCAACAGAACATTGCTTTCGCCCGCAACACCGGTAGTAATGCTGCCGTCTGCGCCGCAAGAGTCATCGACTACATAGAAAGTATCTCTTGCAGATCTGCTGGGGTGATCTGGCGGTGTATTAAGAGCGGTGAAGTTATAATACTCGGTTTCAACGTGAGGACCGGTTACTACCCGGTATCCGATACCGCAGAAGAAGTCTTCAATTTCTTCAATAATTGAATTAACCAGATGCTGATGACCCAGTGGATAAAGCTGTCTTCCCGGTAAAGTAATATCTACCGTCTCGGATGCTATTTGATTTGTGAGAGCTTCCTGCTCAAGAACTACTTTGCGGTCATCCAGGGCTTTTTCAAGCTGGGCCCTAACCTCATTGGCAAGTTTACCCACAAGCGGTCTTTCTTCTTGAGAAAGAGCGCCCATGCCACGTAAGACTGCTGTAAGCTCACCTTTTTTACCCGCAAAAGCAACGCGAACGTCATCGAGCTCACGTAAATTGTGAACAAGTGCGATTTGTTGCAATGCCCTCTCGCGAATGCCGTTCAGTTCGTCATGAATCGACATATAAAACCCCTTTTCTGCTCTCAATTGCTTCTTACAGCGAAGCTGATTTCCATACTTTAGTATTCTCTACACGTATCACAACAGGTTCTTTATGGACACCGTCAAGATTTGTTATGGCTTCGCAAGCCTTGCGAACATGCGCTTCCTGAGCGCTGTGCGTAACCACAATAACCTGTGCCTGAGCACCACGCTCAGAAGCAGGCTGGCTCACAGTTGCAAGACTTACCTCATGCTCGGCAAATATACTCGTAACTTTACTCAACATGCCGGGTTTATCTTCAAGACTAATGCGAATATAATATCTGTCGATAAGGTTATCAATTGAGCAAATATCCATCACGCGCTCAAACGGCTCGGGTTCAGGTAAAAGCTCAAGCTCTGCAGCTATAGGTGCAGCGAGATCAAGAATATCGCCTACTACAGCGCTCGCCGTAGGGAATGCTCCTGCGCCGGCGCCGGTAAACATGGTTTCACCAACCGCATCTCCCACAACATACACGGCGTTAAATACACCGTCAACGCTTGCAAGCTGGTGATGAATCTCAACCATAGCCGGATGTACTCTTACATCGAGCCCGTCTGCAAGCTTTCTTGCTACGCCCAAAAGCTTAACTCTATAACCCAAGTCATGGGCATATTTAATATCAATAGGCTCAAGCGATCTGATGCCTTCTACACAAGAAACATCTTGAAGCGTTACTCTTGTATTAAAACCGATACTCGCCAAAATTGCCATCTTGTTTGCAGCGTCCCAACCATCAACATCAGCCGTTGGGTCAGCCTCTGCATAACCGAGCCTTTGAGCATCGGTCAAAACTTCATCAAAGGTAAGATTTTCGAGCTCCATACGGGTAAGCATATAGTTTGTAGTACCGTTCACGATACCGGCTATTGTTTGAATGCTGTTCCCGGCAAATGAATTCTCGAGCGCTTTAACAATGGGGATTCCGCCGGCAGCCGCAGCTTCGCATTTTAGCTGCATACCGTTTTTGCGGGCAAGCCCGGCCAAGCGGCCCATATCATGTGCAAGCAAAGCTTTGTTTGCGGTTACGACATGCTTTTTATGAGCAAAAGCAAGCTCGGCAATCTCGGTAGCCGGATGATCACCGCCAATGAGCTCAACCACAATATCTATACTCGGATCCAGTACCACATCATGCCAGTCAGTGGTAAACGTATCGCCGTCAAGACCAAGCTCAACGGCGTGTTTTTCACTCCTCGCACAGGCTTTTTTAATGACCAGATCTATTCCGTAAGATGAAAGGTAATCATCATGATGATTTTGAATGAGGCGTACCGTTCCTCCGCCTACCGTTCCGAGACCAATAATACCAACATTAACCGGCTTCATATTATTTGTCCTCCTCACGATGTTCCATTTGTGACGGAGCACTTACTCCAATCAAATTCAAAGTTAAAGCCAATACTCTCCGAGTTGCATCACAAATCAGAAGACGTGCTTTTGTGAGCTCCGGGTCTTTTGTTAAAACATGGCAGCTTGTATAAAATGCATGGAAGGCAGAGGCCAAATCTGTTGCATAATACGTGAGCCTGTGAGGCGCCATATCGCGTGCTGCACCACTCACCAGCTCGCCAAAACCACCAATCATACGCGCAAGAGCAAGTTCTGAAGGTTCTCCGAGAAGATTAAGATTAACCTTGTCACCAATTACCTTAGAAGCCAGCTCATCAATGCTCTCGTATGTTATCGAGTCTGTCTCGGCCACTTTTCTGAGAATAGAACAGATGCGTGCGTGGGCATACTGCACATAATAAACAGGGTTATCTGAGCTTTCTTCTTTTGCTTTCTCTATATCAAAATCTATCTCCTGGTCGCTTGACCTCGATAAGAGAATAAACCTTGTTGCATCTCTCCCTACGTCTTCAAGCAGCTCTTCAAAGGTTACCATGGTACCCTTGCGCTTGCTCATACGTACCGGAACACCACCGCGCAGCAAGTTAACAAGCTGGCCCAAAAGAACGTCAAGCTGCCCTTTATGCCCAAAAGCGCTTACGGCAGCCTGCATACGTGCCACATATCCGTGATGATCTGCGCCCCATAAATCAATACAACGGTCAAATCCTCTTCCAAATTTATGGGCATGGTATGCAATATCTGCCGAGAAATACGTATATGAACCATCGGATTTTACGAGCACACGGTTTTTATCATCACCAAAATCGGTTGATCTAAACCATAATGCTCCGTCTTCTTTATAAAGATACCCGGCATCATCAAGCTTTTTAAATGCTTTGGTAATGGCTGTTGACCCGTCAGGGCCTGCTGCGTGCAAATCACGTTCACTAAACCAGACATCAAAATCGCAGCCGCAAGCATGCAGGACATCCTTGATATTTTGGAGCATCTTGGCATAACCGCGCTCCCTGAATTCATGGACTCTTATTGCATCGTTATCTTCAAACGTTTGCATTTCGCCTGATTCAATGAATTCACGGGCAATATCAATAATATAAGCTCCGCCATACGAATCTTTGCCTAGCTCACCGGCAAAATCACAGGTATACGGATACTTCTCGGGGCATAACCCTTCCGGATCATCGAGTGCTGCTATACGGTCGTTATCAAGAATGTTAGCTGATTCTTCCGGAGTTTTGCCTTCAGTTATAAGCTGTTTAATCTGTCTGTAGCGCTTGTCTATTGAGCGAGCAAATACATCCATCTGGCTGCCGGCATCGTTAATATAAAACTCTCTTGTAACATCCCAGCCGCTGAACTCAAGTACACGGCATAATGAGTCTCCAAGTGCAGCCCATCTGCCATGACCAATATGCATGGGGCCAACAGGGTTGGCGCTGACAAATTCTACATTGATGCGCTTGCCTTCGCCGTTGTTACTGCGGCCAAATTGTTCGCGCTCAGAAACCACCTGGCTAAAAACAGCAACTTTTGCATTATTTGTCAGAGTAAAGTTTAAGAAGCCCGGTCCGGCTACCTCAACTTTATCAATATATTCATCTTGGGGGAAGTGTTTGAGTATTGCAGAAGCAACATCCCGCGGTGGTCTTTTGGCAGCTTTTGCGCATCTCATAGCAAACGTTGAAGTCCAGTCCCCGTTACGCGCATCGCTCGTGCGTTCAATTCCCAAATCTCCATACTCAAAGTGTTGAAGATCGCCGGCATCCTGAGCGCTTTTTAGCGCATCAGAAACAAGGCATGCAAGATGTTTGCGCATACCTGCGTCGTCATAGTTGCAATGAGCCTGTGCAACACTCGAATTCATAAAACAGTTCCTCCGTCAAGTAAAAAACCGTTTGCTAACCAACAATATTATGATAAATCACATAACCAATTACCAAAACTGCAATAACAGCAATAACGCCTATAACAATTTTTTGTTTGAGTGGCATGGGTTCAAGATCTTCTACACCGTAATCAGGGTTTTCCCAAGCTTTACGACGCTCTTCTTTTTTGCGCTGCCTCTCCGCATAAAACTCGGCATCCTCTAAAGCGTGCTTTTGCTGCTTTCTCAGCTGTTCAAGCTCGGCACGCTCCTGCTGTTCCCGCTGTGCTTCTTCCAACGCTGACTTTTGTGCCCTCAATTGTTCCAATTCAGCGCGTTCTTCATCGCTAAGCGCCATGTTGCTACTCCTTTATAAGACTATAGTAAGCCTCAATATGCAATAAATTAGTTATTATAACGGTGAATCGTCAGGATATCATGATCAAATGAGAATCTCCCAATATATCAGGTTCGCAAACACAATCAATGCGCTTGAGGCTATCACTGCGCAGCGCAAGCGCTGAACTTTTGTCTTTTTTGTACTTAAAACACTCGAAAATATTGCATAGAGCGCCATTGCGACCATCAAAATGGCGATCATACGCTCTATCAAACGGCTCATTTCAAGAGCGTTGGTGTCAACGCCGTTCAAAAGCAAATAGAGCATACTTCCGGCTAAAGCACAGGAAATTAATACAACAATTGCAAGCGATAGAGAAATCTTTTGATCATGGATTGCTTTGTGCAACAACTTTTGCCTTATTTTTGCAATAACAGCCAATATGACTTCAAATAAACAAAGAATGATGCTTAAAATGAGTCCGACTACAATACCTGTCTCAACAACTAACTGAGACTGAGGCACAACCGAAGCATCACCATTCACGCGTGAGTATTCAGCGCCGCGCTGAAGACTCACATGAAACCTGTATACATCCTGATCAAGTGATGTGTCAATAGAATACACATAGCCACCGAGCGATGTCATGGTTAACCCGTTAAAAGTTAAAACACCGTTGGTATTCATTCCTACCTTTGTACGTTCAAGCGATGTCAAAATCTTTGTAGGTCCATGACTCGGGTAGCTTGCATCCTGGTATGTTCCTGTCCATATTGCATTCGAGACACCTGCTGAACCCTCTACAGAAATTTCTGAACGCCCAAAACAGAGACGGGTTATGCCTTCAGTAATATCAGCTCTGTCAGATTCGTTTGTCAAAACAACAACGGCAAACCCCATAGAAGGCTCCATGTATAAAGAAGCCGAGAAACCCGTGGAAATCGAGGCTGATAGTCCATACACACCCGGTGTCAGGGGAAATGCAAAGAACCCATGTGCAATGCGTTCAGTACCTATGCCGGGGTATGTACGCGTTACATCAAAAATATGTTCTACAGACTGTTCTTCTTGAAATAAAAGACTCTGAGAATGATTGTAATATGGCAAAACGAGCGCATTGGCCAGCGTAAGCAAATCATAAGCTGATCCTACGCAGGTAAAAACACTTCCTGAGAGATTAGTCAGCAGCTTTTTTGTACTTCCAATATTTGATTCATATCCAATCGCCAAGTTATTTTTCAGTATCGGATCCTGATATAAATCAATAAAATTCTGGGTATTCCCACCTACAGATAAATATACAGTCTCAATGCCCAAAGGTTGTAAAATTTTATTTTCAATATAATCACAAATGTCGAGTTTCGAAACATTCTCGATAACGGCTGCACCCAATACTGCCTCATATGGTGTATATGCTACTGTCTCGCCGGCATTCGCAAATACTTCAATACTAAAAAGTGCACGCGCCGCTTCTATTGATCTTGCGTTTGCAGGAACAGAACTTTTAGAACCCATCACGGCAACATCTAGACCGGTTGTGTGATTCATAAGATCAAGTATGGTAATGTTTTGAGCGCCTGAAGGTAATTCAAATGTTGATGATAGATACTGAGAAACAGTATCGTTTAAGTCGATCTGCTGAGACTCGGCAAGCTGTAATAATCCTATCCAAATAAAGAGATCTGAACAGCGGCCCCATTCGAACAAAGTATCAGATGTTGGCTGATCGCCCTGAGTATTGTATGAACCAATATAACGTTCAAAAGATATTTCGCCATTTTGTGTAGCTGCAACAGCCAGACCCCTGATTCCCGTTCCGGAAGACACATAAGTGTCAACGGCAATGCCGGTATCTGTCTCAGTTTGCAGTGCAAGACCCTGAGATGGCTTATAAAGCATAAGAAAAATCAAAAGCATACCAATTATTACTGCGCAAATATTTGTAATCGTTGATAATCGTTGCATACATTGGTCTTTTTGATCTGTGAGCAAACTTGAATTCATTATGCTTCAACCTTCTTATGCTCGGGAGCAAAAACACCCGATAAATCGAACTCCGGAATAAAGCTCTCGCCTACCGCATCTCCTTCTTGCCACCAGAGGTTTTCGAAACCAAGCATATCAGCCCAGTCAAGAACCGCTTCATACATATCATGCTCCAAAGGCTTTAAGAGGCTCGGTTCTGAATTAAGTTCTTCACAATTCGAAGGAGGAGTATATTGGCTCATGATCGAAACGTCAATACGGTTGCCAAACGCATTCCAAAGCGTAGACAATACGTTCATAGAGTCATCTTCATGACCGGGCAATACAAGATGTCTTACAATGATACCTTGTTTCATTATACCGTTATCAACAATGCGTCCACCATGTTGTTCAACCTGTTTAAGCATTGTTTCAATCGCTTTTAAGGCGACAGATGAGTATCCCGGTGCACGTGAAAGATTTCTTGCTAACTTGTCATCAGTATATTTATAATCAGGAAGCCATACGTTAACAGTGTCTCTAAGCAAATCGAGAGTTTCTTCTCTTTCATAACCGGAAGAGTTATAAACAATTGGGATGTGTAGTGATTTTTCCCGAGCGTATTTTACTGTTGGTACTATTGCATAAACATACTGGGACGGAGAAACGAGATTAATATTGTGGGCCCCTTTATCCTGGAGCTCTAAATAAATCTCAGATAACCGCTCAAGCGAAATATATGAACCGAACCCACCCTGTGATATTGCTTTGTTTTGGCAAAAAATACACTTGAGGGTGCAGTGAGAAAAAAACACCGCACCGCTCCCGTTTTCACCTGATATAGGCGGCTCTTCCCAATAATGCAAAGCCGCGCGTGCAATTTTTACCTGAGAAGAAGCATTGCAAACGCCTGTCTTATTCCCCGTGCGGTCAACGCCACATTTATGCGGACAGAGGTTACATGCCTTAAAACCGCTCAGAAGCTCTGAAGTTATGAGATGATCAGACGACTCACACATTATTTATCTTGTTTTTTATCTTGCTTTTTATCCTGAACTTTGTCCTCGCGATCCTTACGACGGCCGCTTTCCATCTCTTCTCTTGTCATAACGTTGACAATTCGTACATTAACGGCATTAACCCTAAGACCGGTCATGTTTGTAATGGTCTCGCAAATTTTGTCATGCAGCTCTTGGAAAATCCTTGGTGCGGATTTGCCAAATTCCATAATAATAGAAACACTTACGCTACAGGCATCTTCGCCAACCATTTCAACCTGTACGCCTTTGGTAAGGTCAGTACCGCCAAAGTTTTCTTGTATTGAAGAAATGAGATTTCCCTTCATTTGCAGAATACCGTCAACCGATCTGCAGGTAATAGCAACGATCTTCTCAACAACGTTATTCTCTATTGAAAGTGTACTTTCATCTACATATTCTTGACTCGGCTGAATTTCTTGGTTTTGCTGCTCAGGATTTACAACCTCGATGGGCTCCTCAACAATTGGCTCATCTATTAATTCTTCTTGTTCTTCAAGTTCTTCGATCTCTTCCAGTTCTTCAGGTTCTGTCATACTGTTCCTCAATTCTTCACAGTTCAATTGACAAAGAATATCCGGTGTTCATTATTTTTGAGATTCATCTTTATTATCAGATTCAGAAGCAATACCCGGCTCATCCTTTTTAAGCCATTCAGGTTCATTATCGGTATCAATGTCCGGTTCTTCTGTTGCTTGAGAATCTTGCTTTACACTGTCATCCAAAGCTGAATCTTCATTCGTGAGAGTTGTAACCTCGGCTTCGGTATTAAATATGTCTTCGTCTTTTTCATCATCATTAAAAGAGAACTTAGACTTTATACGTTGCCATAAAGATGGTTTAGATTCCTCTTCATGATATGTCGATTTATTGCTGCCAGATTCACGGGAAACTGTATCATCAGCAAAAGTACTGCTTTCAGATGATGCAACAGCGCCGCTAGCCTGAGACTTGGTCTTGAAGCTCTCTGATTCACGAGAATCGTTATTTCCATCCACACGAGATTTGATAATTTTGTCTGTAGCATCAATATCTGAGCGCTTTTTTGGCTCAATATAATCAACAGAAACATAAAGAACTTCATGCTCGGTAAATGCCTCAATAGATTGCTTACAGGTTTTTTGAATTTGTGATGCAGTAGCCATGAGAGACTCTATTCCACGAGGTATAACTTTAACCTTCATGGTAATTGCGGCTTCGCCCTTCCTTTGAAGCACGTTTGCTTTGACATCCTGAACAGTAATATTTTCGATCTTGTCAAGCGCGCGGCGAGCGGTAGAAACAAGAGCGCTTGTAGAAATAGTAATATTGCCCTCTTCACCCGTATAAAGACTCTCACGGGAATGAATGAGGCTGTCAACAATAATATAGACTCCATAGGCAACTCCCAAGAAAGCTATCAGAGCAGCCAGGGCGAATAATAACTTCAGAGGAATTGACCCACGCATAAACGTTAGAAGTGAATCGCCTTCAGGATGGAAAAGCCATACAACACTCAGGATAATTACTGTTGCGGTGCTTATTAAAAAGGCTATTAATACGTTTCTTTTCCACGGTTTCATAAGTATTTCCTCCTTAAAAGATCTGCTTACGGTTGTCTATGTTATATCCAAGAATCACTTTATGCAAACGGGTTCCACACGAAGTGCGGAACCCGTCTTATCATTCATTGTTCAAACACATTAAAGAAATCGTTAATTTACTCTTCTTCAAGAGCGGCAGCGATTTCTTCTGTGATATCCATGGTGTGGTATACGTTCTGAATATCATCAAGTTCTTCAAGACGGTCAATAAGCCTCTGAACCTTCTTGGCATCAGATACGCTTACGGTTGTAGGAGTTGTAGGCACCATGGTAAGCTCCGAACCCTTGACCTCAATGCCCTGGCTCTCAAGGCCGCTGCGTACAGCTGCAAGCTCGTTTGCTGCAGTCCATACAATCCAAGTGTCGTCGCCGTCCTCATAATCATCTGCGCCGGCTTCGGCAACAGCCATCATGAGCTCGTCCTCGTCCTGCATCTTTTCTTTTTCAATAACAATTTCGCCCTTGCGTTCAAACTGGAAAGATACAGAACCTGTTGTTCCGAGGTTACCGCCTGAATGTGTAAAAGCGGAACGAACATCTGCAGCGGTGCGGTTCTTGTTATCAGTTAAAGCCTCAACATAAACGGCAACACCCGCAGGACCATAACCCTCGTATGTCAGCTCTTCATAGTTGGCTGCATCAGCGCCTGATCCAAAAGCCTTTTTAATGGCTGCGTCAATTTTGTCTTTAGGCATTGAGTTAAGACGCGCCTTCTCAACTGCTGCTGCAAGAGCAAAGTTGTTTTCAGGGTTAGGATCGTTGCCCTGGCGTGCAGCTACGGTAATAATTCTTGACAGCTTTGAAAAAAGGGCAGACCTTTTTGCATCCTGTGCGAACTTGCGATGCTTCGTAGTAGCCCATTTAGAGTGACCGGACATGAAGTCTCCTAACTAGTAAACCAAACCAAAACCAAACATCATAAGACATGATGTTAAAACTTAACCCTTATACTTTAGCGAAAACATGCTTGTAAATAAAGAGTAACTAACAACTTCACAGAATGATAAAAGAACCAGCCCGTTTTCTCTGGACTCTTAATAAAGTCTCCCTACTTGAGGCAATGCTTTCTTTTTTGACCATATAAGGATGATGATGCCTGCTATAAAAACTGGGAGACTCAGAAGTTGTCCCATAGTAATAAAAGATGCTAAATAACCAAGTTGAGCATCAGGAACTCTTACAAATTCAATGCAGAACCTAAATACAGCATAGAGTATAAGGAATGTTCCAATATATGTCCCTCTGTTGCGGGGCGGATACTTTTTTGCAAGGCAGATAAGAACAATAAAAATAACAATCCCTTCCAGTATTGCTTCATACAACTGAGAAGGATGCCTTGCAATGTCTCCGCCGGTTTCAAAAATAACACCCCAGGGCAAATCCGTTGGTTTACCCCATAATTCCCCGTTAATAAAGTTGGCGCATCTGCCAAAAAAGAGTCCTATTGGTGCGCCTATAGCGGCAAGATCTGCCATAGTCATAAATGAAAGCTTTAAATATTTTGTAGCTAAGTATCCACCTAATACTGCCCCTACCAAACCGCCATGAAACGACATCCCGCCTTCATTGAACATAATAATGCTTTGCGGATGTTCAATATAGTAGGGTAAGTTATAAAAGATAACATAAAAAAGCCTTGCACCAATTATGAGCCCAAATGCAACCGCGACCATAGTTACAAAAATATCATCGGCAGTCATATTGAGCTTCCAGTGTTTTGCAACAAAATACATTATAAATCCGGCACATATAAAACCAAATATGTATGCCAGACCATACCATCGAATATCGATACTTCCGATGCTGAATGCAATAGGGCTTAAAGAGTGATAAAACTCATTTAACATAATATGACAATTCTCTAAAATAAATGTAATGTTACTTCTTTAGATGATTCTTTTGTTGCTTGTTCAGGAATCAGAGGATGCTCAATCTCCCCTATCCTTGGGCCATGCTTTAGAAAGTGTTCGCACATATAACATGTCTTCTTGATTGCACCAAGTCTGTCTATCGTTTCATCAAGAATAAGATTTATATCATGTGCGACCACATGCCAGGGATTGCTGCATCCGGCAGCATATTTGCAATCAGGAGGGCATGGTGAGTAGCAATCATCACGAGCATGAGGACATTCTTCACTCATATTATCTGTAAGACCTTCAAGGTTATAACAACCTCTTAAAGTCCAGCATTCAACAATGCCCTTTTCATTTCTCGGCAAATCAGTAAAGACACTCAATATAATTAACCTTTCAGAATATTTGTATATATTTAATCATCAAGAGCAACAACTTTTGTTACTCCCGGAACACGCTCTTTAATGATTCTTTCTATACCGGTAGATAATTCATATGCAGAGAAGGGACACTCTGCGCATGAACCTACCATTTCTACGGTAACAGTTCCGTCTTCTGCTACATCAATGAGAGAAAGATCTCCACCGTCAGCCTGAAGTGCCTCTCTCATAACTGAAATTACTTCTTGGAGTAAAGCTTTATCGACTGCCATTTAAAACCTCTCTTTATTCTTTGGGTCTCTTATTGCAAACTATTATAATTCTATAGGCTTAAATTGAGATTTCAAGTAAAAAGTTTTCATAGTCAACAAAAAAGCCCTCTCTTGCGAGAAGGCTTTGTGTGTTTCTTGAAGTGAATGCCATACGTGGGCAGGCGTTGCCCTCATCTCCCACGGGGCTGCCCCCGCAGTACCTCTGGCGCATGCGGTCTTAACTTCCGGGTTCGGCATGGGACCGGGTGTACCTCCGCCGCTATAAACGC
>JAFWFL010000045.1 GCA_017515595.1 Coriobacteriales bacterium | reverse complement strand
CTCGTGACTCATGGAGGTTCACAATAAAGTTGTTGCGTATAAAATAGACCCAGTTTTGACCACAAATTTTGAATGTGTGACCATGCAGTGCCTCATCCAAGCTGTTCTCCGGCAACCAAATATATTTGCCAAGAAGAACTCGCTGGTAAAAAAGCTAACGCTTTTTACGGGTTTCTTGGCTATAGAGATTTTGGCTCTAATTTAGCTCTTGGTGGCTACACATTCAAAATTTGTGGTCATAAACGGGCTTGTTTTATGCACAAAGAAGAAGCATGAAGTATTACAAAGCTCTCGAGCATTCCGGTTCATTAGGCGGAGATTCAACAATGTTTATTGAGTTTATGCTCAATATGATCAAGAAGATCATTATCACTGTTATGCAAACGTATTCTTTAACACCCCGGTCACACTTCTAGGGTTTGTCACTGGTTTACTTAGTCGGAGGCTCTTTCACGGGTTCACCGTTTTCGCCTTCAAAGCGGCGGCCCCAACCGGTAATGATTGAGATAACAAGCATCACAAAGAGAGCCATGCAGTAGAAGGTGCAGCCGGCTACAGCTACAATGCTTAATTGAGCAACATCATAACCGCCTGAAAGCATTGAGCCAATAAGAGCAAATACGCTGAGGAAGGGTACCACGAGAGCAAGTGAGTTGGCACCGCAGTCAAGCAGGTTTGCACGGCGGTAAGGGTGCAGACCTACGCGCTTGCCAACCTCGTTTTGGATTTTGCCAAACGTTGCCATAGAAGCGCTTGTTACGCCGCCAAAGAGCATGGTTGTAACCGTGATGCCACCGAGCATGCAAGCCTCAGCGCCTTGTACACTGTTGCCGAGTTTGCTGTTCAGGATGCCGGATGTGAACTTCTCGAGCGCACCGGCTGCGTTGAGCTCGCCCATAATGCCGTAAACCGAGAGTACAAGGATGGCAGTTGCGATCATGCCGTTTACACCGTCGGTCAAAAAGCCCACCGGAGCGCCGTCTTTAACACCAATGATATTCTCAAAGGTGATAAGGCCGGTAGCCAATCCTACCACAGAGCCAAGCAGAAGGCCGGCAATAATAGCCTTGTAGATATTGCGGGTAATAATCGCGACTGTAAGCATCACGACTACCGGGATGAGCATCCAGAGCGATGTGGGCGATGCGCTTGCCGCAAGAATCTCTTCTCCGCCGGTGCCCATAACAGCGCCGCCGCCAAATATCCAGTAAAGCACAAAAGAAATTGCAGCTGCACAAAGCGCATAGCGCGAACGGCTCTTAACGCAGCCGCCAATGTCGGCAAATCCGTCTTTCTTGGTATATTCCTGGGTCGAAGCACTGATGATGGTCGTGTCGGAGATTGGTGCAACATTGTCGCCAAAAATACCGCCGCCTACAATGGCTCCCGCGAGCATTGCAGGGTCGCAGCCCAGCTGTAAACCGGCAGCATAAAAGATGGGGAACGAGATAAACATAGTTCCCAAAGAAGAGCCGGTAGCTGCCGCAACAACGCATACCGCAAAGAAGGTAAACGCGGTAAATATGCCGCCCGAGACACCCGCCTGCTGTGCCAGCCATACAAAGCCGGTCGAGAGACCCGTTGCCTTTACCAAAGCGCTGAACATACCAATGATGAGCAAGAGCACTAAAATGGGAATCGACTCGCGGGCTCCGTCATAAACCGCATCCCAAAAGCGTTCATACTGGCCTTTTTGTACAAGAAGACTGCCAATGAGAAGCGCAACAAACGATCCCATGGCAAGCGCGTACATCTCGAACGCCTGGAATATCACGAAGTACAGGATGCAGAAGAAGAGGAATATCGCCACGGGTACGAGTGACATCCCCCATCCGCCCCTGAATTCGAGCTTGGGCTTAACCGTTTCTGTCATAAACTTTACTTCCTTTCTCTCTATCTGCACATCTGCGTCCGTCGCAGATGTTCGCAGGCTTATAAGGCGCTTAAGATGCCTGAGGCGGCTGTTGCTCGGTCGCGTCGACATTCATATGGATAATGCCCTTGTACCGGGGGCTTTCGCGCTCAAGCGTATAGCAGTCCCCCTCAAGGCGCGGGTATTCATCAAGAAGCGCGGTTATCGAGTCCTTCTCGGCAGGAGTTAAATCGAACGAGAAAATCTTGAGGTTGTCATCAACATGCTTGCTGTTGCGCACTCCAATGATGGTGGCGGCAACAGTTGGCTGGTCAAGAATGTACCGCGTTGCTACATGGCTGAGCTGGACACCATGCGCATCTGCAATGTCTTTAAGAAGGGTGAGCAGGCGCTGGTAGCCGTTCCATCCAAGCGAATCCTCAAGTACCTGCATGTATTTGACCTGCGAGCGGTTCTCGGGGTCAAAGCTTGCAAGACCCATCATGCGCTCGCTCAAAAGCCCGCCCGAGAGTGTGCCATAACACACATGCTTAATACCGGCTTCCAGGAAGTACGGTATCAAACGGTACTGAGGGCGCCGGTCAAACATTGAGAACTGAGACTGACAGCTCACAACCGGAACACCGGCATCAACAATCTCTTTCAGATGAGGAGCATCAAAATTGGTCACACCAATATTTCTGATTTTGCCCTGTTCTTTGAGTTTAAGCAGGTTGAGTGCTGTCTCAACATAACCGGGGACGCTATAGTCCCACCAATGAAACTGCACGAGATCAAGCGCCTCGCGGTGCAATCGTGTAAGACTGCGCTCAATAATGGAACTCGTATGCGCATAATCTACCTGAGCCAAAATATCGAGGTCAGGCACGTACTTGGTGTGAATCTGAATATCATCGGGACCGGGCCCTTCAGAGGAAGCCTTAAGCTCATCAACAAAGCTTCCCAGAAATTCTTCGACACCGGTATAAATATCCCCGCAGTCAAATGTGGTAAACCCACGCTCCACAAGACCATGGAACCCATAGCACACATCGTCAAAATCTACAGGAGCTTTAAGAGCATGGCCCTGCGAGAGCTGCCAGCACCCATTAATAACTCTGCTAATGCTGTATCCCGGCGCCAGCTCAATATGCTGAGCGGTCAGTGTCTCCATAATTTGCCGCCTCCTTACTCATGGGTGTAATAGGAACCACCGTGCACGAACCATGGCTAAAGACCCGCTTACCGGTACGCGTAATCTTAAACCGGGCTCCGCAATTAGGGTCAGGACATGCGATGATGCTGTCTGAGAGCATCCAGTCATTTGCCTCAAGGGGCCGTTGCTTTGCCGGTAAAAAGGGCAAAAGCGATGCAAGCGCATACATCGAGAACTGCGCGCCTTCAGGGAATATGAGATTTTCTCCGATTACATAAAACGTATCGCCAAGCTTATGACTGCAAACAAACGGTTTGTCACCGGCGATGACCTCAACCTTGAGGTCATAGAGTGCAAATGTATCATCCGGCTTGGGCTCTGTTACAGCAGATCCCTGACCGGCATGTTGGTCTTCCATACCGTGTCTCTCCTATACCGTCACGCCCGCCGGGTTCCCTACCCGCAGGTTCCATGAACAAGTGGCGCAAAGTTTAACACATTGATCAACAAATGCGCGCAAAATCCCATGATCACAAACCCTTGACATAAGCTAGTTTATACCAAGCTCAAGCGCTTTCTCGTTCATCTCGATGAGTTTGGGTTTCATAAGCTTTTGCATGGCTTGCTGCAGCTGTTCCTTGGTAAACGGCAGCGCTCCGAGTTTAATTGCAGCGCCTAACAGCATAACATTCAGACATTTGGCGCTTAAGCCTGATGCAACCAAAACTGCCGGGTCAACAAAAGCGAGGTTCTCAGGTGCAATATGCTCTTTGAGCCAGTCTGCCTGGGCTTCTCCGTCATAACCTGAGTTTGCTGCCATGACGGGGACTACGGGCTGCATGGCCACAACCATACGTCCGCCTGCTTTGAGCTGGCTGTATGCGCGAACCGCCTCGGCAGGCTCAAAGGCCAGGACCAGGTCTGCTTCATGAGCAGGTATAAGGCTGGAAGGCACATCTTCTGCACAGGAACCTGTGCGAACATGGCTGGCAACGCTGCCTCCGCGCTGAGACATACCTATGGTCTCGGCTGTGCGCACAAACGCACCTTCATTCATGCAGGCTGCCGCGATGAGCCTGCTCGCAAGCACAACCCCCTGGCCGCCCACACCAACAACAAGGCAATCAAAATTCTCAGCCTGCGGGGTTTCTACCTTGGTATTAGCCACGGAAGGCCTCCCTTCTTTGGGCATCGCGCTGCGCAGCCGGCATGCCGTCACGCACAGAAACAAGCGCATTAAATGAGCAGGAGTTTATGCAGAGATCGCATCCGTTACAAAGCGTCGCATCAATTTGAGCGATACCGCGTGCACCGCCTTCGTGCGGACTTGCCATACTGAGCGCCGGACATCCGGTTTCGCGCACACATTTGCCGCACCCTCTGCAGGCTTGTGCATCTACGGTAACAGGTACAAGCGGCTTAAACAGCTGAACACAAGGACTCTTAAATATGATGACCGAGACACCCTCAGAAGCCAGGGCTTCTTCTGCCATCGCAACTGCCGCGGCGTGGTCAAGCGGGTCAACCTCAAGCACGGGGTCACAACCCAATGCCCGGCATACCGCTGCGATGTCAATGGGCTTTGATTTGGTATCCATAAGAGTAACACCGGTACCGGGGTGCGGTTGAGAGCCCGTCATAGCAGTTGTGGAGTTATCAAGCACACAAAGACACATGCGGTGGTGGTTGTACACCGCATTCGCAAGGCCGGTCATAGCGCTCGCAAAGAAGGTGGAGTCACCCACAAACCCTGCATGGAGCGTTTGGGAATCTCCCGCAAGGCGCGCCGCTGTTTCAAGACCTTGAGCAATGGTTACTCCCGCTCCCATGCAAAGGCAGGTATCGGTTGTATTGAGCGGTTTATTGCAACCCAAGGTATAGCATCCAATATCGCCCGAGTAAACAATATCGCGTTTACCGGCAGCTTTTTTAACCGCAAGGAACGACGCGCGGTGAGGGCAACCCGCGCAGAGTACCGGCGGACGCGGAGGAATAAGCTCCTGGGGCGGGACAGCCGGCTGAGCGTCTGCTCCGCATGATGGTTGCGTACATACCAGCTCGGTTACCCCAAGGAACTTCGCAAGTATGGGCGTTAAGAGGTCTGTTGAATACTCTCCCGCAACCGGAGTTGTGCCGTCAAGCCTACCGTGAATCACACATGGTGCATCTATGCGGTATGCATCTGCGGCAACAGGGCCGGTAAGCTGTATAAGACTGCGCTCAACAACCGGCTCGAGCTCCTCAATCACAAGCGCATCTGCGAGTCCCAGCAAAAAGTCTCTGCCGAGCTTTTGCGGGAACGGGAAGGGCGTTGCCACTTCAAATAAGCGATATGAAGGCAATTCAAGCCCCTGCTCTCTGGCCCGTTCATGAAGCCGCGTGAGTGCCTCGTTTACGTAGCCGCGCGAGTCTCCGCTGCATGCAATACCCAAATAGAGCTCATAATCATCACGCACATACTCATCAAGGCGGTTAAAGCGGCATACATCAAACTCTTTTGATATTTGGACCAGATCAGCAGTCATACGCTCATGGGCACGCCGGGAAAGCGCAGGGAAAATAACAAAGTCCGGATGCTTTATAAACCCGTCTATTGCATGTCTGGGAATGCTCGCGAGGTCGAGAGGAACTTCTATGCTTGCGCAAGCGTGGTCAACACGTGTGGTAGGCCGCAGCATTACCGGACAGCCATGGGCTTCTGAGAGCTCAAAGGCTGCTTGTGTCATAGCCCAGGCTTCTTCCGGCGTGGCAGGGTCAAAAACCGGTATATGGGCAAACTGGGCAAACTGGCGAGAGTCTTGCTCGGTCTGGCTTGATATAGGACCGGGATCGTCTGCAACAACAATCACCATGCCGCCTTTGCAGCCAATATATGCAAGACTCATAAGCGGGTCGCTCGCCACATTCATGCCCACCTGTTTGCAGGTAACAATAACGCGGCCGCCGCTGTAACTTACGCCTGCAGCCAGCTCAAAGGCTGCTTTCTCATTACATGACCATTCAACATGAATCGAATGGTTAGGATTGTTGCGTGCAATGGTTTCTACGATCTCGGTAGAAGGTGTCCCGGGGTATCCGCATGCAACATTCACTCCTGCCGCTATGGCCGCAAGCGCAATAGCTTCGTTCCCCATAAGCAGGCGCCGCTCTGTCGCAACCTCTGCAGCCTGTTGCATGGCTAACTCGCTTGTCATAAATCTCTCCTCGTTATATTACTGTTCCTGTGCCCGCTGTGCTGCCTTGACCACATGGCTTGCAAGAACCGCTGTGGTTACGCTTCCCACACCTCCGGGTACCGGTGTGATAGCTTTTACAAGGGGCTCTACCTCGTCAAAGACAACATCGCCCACAAACTTTGAAGCTGCTTCATCCCAGTTCATGCCAACGTCAATCACAACCTGATCTTCCCTGACCGCAGCGGCCTGAATGGTCCCTATATGTCCTGCGGCAACAACCAGAATATCAGCATTTTTACAGACTCCGGGCAGGTCGCGCGTACGGGTATGGCACATGGTAACCGTTGCATTTGCTGCTTGGAGCATCATGCTCAGGGGCTTGCCAATAACCAGGCTGCGGCCCACCACCGCAACGTTTGCTCCGCTTACCTCATAGCCATAATGTCTGAGTACCTGCATGCAGGCGTCAGCTGTACAGGGCGGGAAGCCCTTGGGCTGATTTGCAAACACCCCAAAGAGCGAGGTCTCGGTAATACCGTCAACATCCTTTGCAGGGTCAAGCGCTGCACATGCAGCAGCCTCATCCAAATGCTTTGGTAACGGGCGGAATAAGAGACACCCATGAATACCGGGGTCTTTGTTGATACTCTCTATAACGCTCAGGAGTTCTTCCTGCGAGCAGTCAGACTCGAGCACGTAGTACTTGCGTTCAATACCCAGGGTCTCACAGCGCTTGGTGGCGCCACGCTCATACGCAAGATCATCCTCACGCTCTCCCACGCGCACAAAGGCAAGTGTAGGGGTAATACCCTTGCTTTTAAGGTCTTCTATCTGGGGCAGCAGTACCTCGTTCAGAGCATCTGCAACGGGCTTGCCTTTTAAGAGTTCTGCCATAGGAACATCCTTCCTGAAGTAAACTTTATGCCCTCAACTGAGCCATAACCTCTTGTGATACTGCTTCGGCACGTTCAACATAGCTTAACAGCTCATCGCACTCGGCATCAATTGCTGCCGCGTACTCGCGATCAACCAGGCTTTTGGTATTAATAAACACGTTCATAGCGGCTGCACGCAAAGCAGCAGTGGCCAAAAGAGTCCCGCATCCCACATCAGAGATGAACAGGCGGGAGCCTTTGACGAGAAGCTCTTCCAAAACCTCAATGGAGCGTGCTATTTGGCGCATCATCTCTAAGGGCGCCACTATAGCGCCTTTTGTTGCACATTCAAGAGCATCTTGACGTCCCGGATCCTCTTTAGGAATGCCATATGCCTGCGAAAGCGGGCAAAACGCTTGCGCGTCTTCATCTACCAATTGCACCAAACGCTCACGCACCGCTTCGCTCTCATCCAGTAAACGAAGAACATCTTCTTCATACTGGGCATACTTCTTTTTGCCTATGGTAAAATTACTCACCACAGAAGCCAGAGCCGCAGCGAGCGCACCTACATATGCAACGGCGCTTCCGCCGCAGGGAATACTTGTTTTGGCAGCCACCTGAGCTGCAAAATCAGCACAGCTTTGCTCCATAAAGCATGATCCCATACCAACTCCTAACTCTTTTGAGCGTGTCTTGGTTATTGCTTACTCTGCCTCAGCCATTGCCTGCTTAAGCTCGACAATCTTTTCGCGATACAAAGGCATCGAGGTTCCGAGCATTTGTGTCGCAAGTATAGCGGCATTTTTTGCGCCGTTAATAGCAACGGTTGCCACCGGCACGCCGCTTGGCATCTGGACCATGGAGAGCAAAGAATCGAGTCCGCCCAAATCGCTCGTTTTCATAGGAACGGCAATCACGGGCAAAGGAGTAAACGCTGCAACAACGCCACCCAAATGAGCAGCCTTGCCGGCAGCGGCAATAATAACTTTGATTCCGCGGTCTGCCGCAGACTCGGCCCATTCGTGAACAACGGCAGGTTTGCGATGAGCGCTTGCAATTACCAGCTCATACGGAACACCAAGCTCCTCAAGCTGCTGTGTGCATCCTTCCATAACAGGAAGATCGCTTTTAGAACCCATTATGATACCTACCAGGGGCTTCTCGGCCATGTCTTTACCTCCGTCATTTGTTAACTGCTCAAGCTGGTTTTATTATAGTATAAACTCTTTAACCGCCAAAAGCGCGGCGGCAATCAAGAGGAATCCGCCAAATGTAAAGCGAAGCGTTCTCTCGGGGATTACACGCACAAACTTTGCGCCTAAAAACGCGCCGGGAATGGTGCCAATTACAATGGCAATACCGGCAGTGTAGTTTATGTTGCCGAGAATTGCCTGCGTAATAACACCGGGAATGGCAAGAATCATGACCGCGATGAGCGAGGTTCCCGAGGCGTGACGCATCTGTATGCCTATGAGGCTTATCATGAGGGGAACCATAATAAACCCGCCGCCAACACCAACATAACCCGAGGCCAGACCTGCAATCAATCCTATTGCCAAACCAGTCAAAAGCTGCTTGCGTGTAAGGGTGGGAATGGTAATTTCCTGTTGTTGAGGTGCGGGTTTTCCTTCTGAAGCAGCATTGGCCTCTGCTTTGAGCTGCTCTTTGCGAATGCGGTCCGGCGGGAGTTTTGCAGCCTTTCTAAACATGTTAATCGCAGAATAGCCAATGACTAGAGCTGCTGCTACCATTACCATCCAGTCGGGAGAAATCTGTGCAAGCCACACACCAACCGGTGACATTAGCGCCCCGCCAATACCTGCCGCAATACCCAGCGCCGGAATACATGTTTTGTTCTTAAGATGGGTAACTACGCCCGAGATTGAGGTGGGTACAATGGCAAAAAGCGACGTCGCGGTTGACATAAGCGGGCTCATGCCAAACAAAAGCCTGAATAACGGCACCATAACCGTGCCGCCGCCAATGCCGAGCATCCCCGAGAGCATACCAATGCCCACGCCGAGAATCGCTGCGATTATAAACAAGCCCATCCTCAAAACACCCCTTGAGCTAAGCAGATACCACTTTGTTTTCTTCGCAAACCATTATACGCTCTCAGGTTGTGTCTGTACTGTTCAACAGGCAAGCGGAATAACAAAGACACCATTACCGGTAAAGCTCGGGACGACGGTGCTCAAGAACCGGCATGGCTTCGCGCGCTTTTTTAACCGCCGTCATATCAATGGTGCAAACCACAAGCTTCTCGGCCTTGCTCTCTTCAACACCATGAGCAGATTCGGTAATAACGGTGCCGAGAGGATCGGCGATAAGGCTGCCCCCCACAAACTCTTGTCCGGCGCGGCAAACTCCCGCTACAAACATCTCGTTTTCTATCGCACGAGCCCTAAGGAGTGTTTGCCAATGCCCGGCTTTGTGAGGCCCGTCATACCATGCGGCAGGGAATATCATAAGGTCACAGCCTTGTAATGCTGCCACGCGCGCAACCTCGGGAAAGCGAAGATCATAGCAAATGGCAAGGCAGATATCGCCAAACGGAGTCCGGGCAACCTGTGGCATCAGATCTCCCGCACCCAAATACCCTGATTCGCGCACGGCATGTGCATCATAGAGGTGGCATTTGCGATAATGAGACAGAACTCCACCTTGTGGGTTAACCAGAACTGACGTGTTGTAAGGGAGCTCTCCGAGCGGGTTTTTCTCGATCATGGTATAAGCAATAAAAAGACCATGCTGTTGGGCGAGGGAAGCCATGCTTCTTGCGAAGTCACCGTCTATACTCTGTGCAATCGCTCTCAGTTCCTGAGGATCGCACGCATGAGAGCACATATAGTATTCGGGAAATGCCAGTATATTCGCATGCTCAGCATGAGCCTTTTTTACATACGTTTCTGCCTGGGCCAGAACATCTCCGTCTTGCGGATACCCTGTTTGCGCCAGTGCGAGTCTCAGCTCCACGGTACCTCCTGCCACTGTTGGTATTGGGAGTTATTATTCTACCTTAAAAATTAAGGACAAAACAAAACGTGTCCGCAAAGACACAAAGGGCGGGGTTCCACCGGAATCTCCGGTAAAACCCCGCCCCATCTATGCTTTATTTGGGCTTGCTTTCGAGTTTAATACTCGCGAGCAACTCTTGATCCAGTGATTACTCAAGACCCCAGAGCTTAAATACTGCGCTGTAGAATCCAAGGTGACCAAAGTCAACAGGATACTCGAACTGAACCTCAAAGTTGTACTTCGTGGACTCATGGGTTGCCTGCATGTAGGACTCAAGCTTGGATGCCGGGATGCAGAGAACAGCGTCGGTCATCTTGGTGCGTGCACGTACAATCTCGCCGCAGTCGGGGAAGCAGACCTTGTAGTCGTCATCGGTCATGGTGTCATGCATCTCGTAGCAGCAGGAGTCAATACCGTCATGACGAGAAGAAATAACCTTGCCACCCTCATACTTGGCGATCATGCCGGCCCAGTTAATTGCATACGGGTCGCCATAAACCAGGGTTACGTCAGGGAGATAATCAATGGTGCTCAGAGGACCAACTACCCATGCCTCATACTTGTAAAGCGGGAGCCTTGGATAATCGTTAGCATAGAAACGACGGCCGGCTTCCTGATCCTTCATACCAATGAACTTAACGATGGTCTCAAAGGCCTCGGTGCCCTCGCTGCAGTCAACCATACCAAAGCCTACGAGCGGTGCCCAGCACCATTCGTCCTGAGCGGTCATAACAATGGTCTTCTTGTTGTAACGAGCCATGCTCAGAGCCTGGCAAGCGGCTACATGAACGCCCATATCACGCATGGGGCTAACGGCATACTCAGGAACATCCTCAACATGCTCATAGAACTTAATACCAATAAGGTCGCAGTCCATACGAATCATGTTGCGCATGTAGGTGTTCCACTCAGCATATGGTGGTTGAGGCTTTTCTTCTTCTGCAAGAGCAGTGGTTGCAACACTGGCAACAGCAGCGCCGGCAGCAGCTACGCCAACACCCTTAAGAAAATCACGACGATCAACAGACATGTTCTCCTCCATTTCTCCGTTAAAACATAGAGACACAGATCGTGTCTTTATACTTTATCCTAACGCATCATACAGCCGGTTATTTGTTGTAATACTTAGCTGCGTGATACGCAAAGAGCGCTTGCAAAACAGATGTAATGTTGCTTGTTGAGACCGTGGCTCCTGCCACAGCGTCAGTGTCAATACCCTCAATTTGCGTGCCGTAACCACCCCATGCATCAAAATCTGCTTTTGAATGCTTGACCAGCTTGGCAACAAAGTTTTCTTCCATATACTCAGCCGTGTAATCAGGACGCCCGTGAACCGGGTTGCTGTCGCCCCAAAAGCCGGCAATGTAACCATCATTTTCGCCATAGGTAATCCAGCGAATAGTGGCTTCCTCAGCCGTAGGCTTGGTATTGAGCAATTCCACGTACATTACCGAGCGGTAATTGCTCGCGGCATCACGGCACGTACAAGAAGTGTAAGCAACCTGATACTTGGTAAAGGTCGAGTTGCTGTTCTCAAACAGAATAACGGCATAGACGTCAGTTTTAATACCGCCGCTTGCATACTGGGTATACGGTATGAGCGTATAGCCGCCTGCTTGAATATATTCACTTTGCTCCTCTGCCTCGTCAACACTTTCTGTAGCTAAGGCTTGGGATGCAGCTATGGGCAACGCTGCAGAACCGCACGCAAGCGCCATACCCTTTAGCAGGTCGCGCCTGCTCATGGTTTGCATCTGAGTTCCTCCTGACTATTTTACTCTGCCGGGTGCAGGCGGCTGAAGTCGATGGTTGCGTAATCTGCACGCCAGGTAGCGTAGATGTCTACGCCGTCCTTCTCCTCTGAATAAATAATGAGCTCGAGAGCATTCTCGCCGGTGTAACCCCAGTTACCACCAACGTTGTAAAGAAGCTCGGGATCCCAGCCAAGGAAGATAAGGAGAGCCTTGGTCATGCCGGCATAGCCACCGCCGCCGCACATAAAGAAAATGGCCTTATCCTTGGGGAAGAGGTCGTCGAGAATCTGCTGGGACTCGAGATAGTTGGGCTTAGCAGCAATGATGTTGCCGGCTTCATCCCACTCAAGGCTAAAGAGTGTCTCGGCATCATAAGCGCCCTCAACAGGAAGAGCGGTAAGTGTTGCAAGATAGGGATAAGGAACAATCTTGAAGCCCTTGATGGTGGCAGAAAGATCTGCGTTACCACCAATAGCAGCATAATCTGCCGGGTCAAACAGCATACGAACGTCGCGATAGCATACGTCCGGACGGCCGACATACTGGTCAATGGTCTCCATATTGATGTTCTTGTCAACACCAAACATGCTCTCGGGATCAGGATCGGGAGCGGGGAGCGGAGCAAGCTCGGCTTCTTCTGCAAAAGCTGAACCGGCACCAAGTGCTAAAGCAGCGCCGCCTGCTACGGCTGTCTTGAGGAAACTACGACGATCAACTTTCATGGCAACTTCCTTTCTCGCGCAATATTTATGACCAGGAGCAGCAAAACTGCATCTTTTAGCAAAGCATTTTGTCTGCTATACTAAGAGACGTCGCCTTTCCTATGTCAGAATTAGTTTAGGCGATGCAGTTAAAGGAATGTAAGTGCCATGATTCTGCACCGGTGCAAATTTTTGGCACGTTTGTTTGTACTATGAGGTTATGCCATGGATTTACGGGAAATGCGCTGCTTCGCAGAAGTATCAAAAGCGGGGAGCTACAGTAAGGCTTCTGAAACCCTGTTTATAACCCGCCAGGCTTTAAGCCGCACCATTGCTAAGCTCGAAGAAGAAACCAAGCTACATCTGCTTGACTCAGATAAAAACGGTGTCCGTCTCACAGATGAAGGCGCCGCATTTCTTGCTGAAATCACTCCCTTGCTTGAGTCATATGACAATTTAGAAGCAAAATATGTAGGTATTAAGCATAAAAGCATCTTGAATATTGCTCTTTCGCAGGGCGCTTTGCATCCGTTCCCCGAAGACTTTCTTTCTAAATTTATAGAAAGCGCTCCTGATATTGATGTGCATATTGAAGAAATTCACTCCGACGGAACCTTGCTTATGGTCGAGAAGGGCGATGCTGAGTTGGGCATTTTGGGAAGTCATCCCAAGTACCTGACCGACTTTGATTGTCTCGATCTCGGTCACCCCGGATATCACGTAAGTGTGCCCAAGTGGAGTCCGCTTGCTTCATATGACCATTTTGAGCTTGAAGACATGGACGGTGTGCCTTTTGTAACCTTAGGCGAGCGTAACCATCTGCACCGGTTCTTTATTGAGCAGTGCCGCAAAGTTGACATCTATCCCAACATTGTTGTTGCAACCTCCGACATGAATGTCTTTGAACATTTTCGCACCAAAGACTCTGCGCTCGCTTTTGCATGTGCGCCGGATTCTACCCAGCCCTATAAGGACGTCGTATATATACCGCTCAACATGGCCGACGCTGATTTGTTTGGCACGTATGTCATAAAAAAGCGTGACGTTACTCTTTCAAACGCCGCCCGCCGTCTCTGGGACTACTTTGCTGAGCATTCCTATGCGCATGACCAGGCAGGAGCAAAATAGGTTTTAAACCACAATGTTATAGGGTCTCGTTGCGCACAAAGAATCCTCGTGTGTTTGAGCAGAACATCTTTTGCGTAATCACTTCGCCAAAGCGCTCGGCAAACCGGGCGCGCAGCGCTGCTATGGTATCGCAAGGTGTGAGCCATGCGGGAACATCAGAGCCATCCCAGTCACTGCCAAGTGCGAGTGTATTTTCTCCGTCCAAATCAAGAAAGTGCTCAACATGGGCGGCAAGCTCATCAAATGTTACTTCACCTGTTGCTTTGATATCGCGGGTGGTAATAAACGAACGATAGTAATTAAGACCCGCAAGCCCGCCGGAGTCACGTATCGCTCTGAATTGATCATCTGTAAGATTTCTCGGAACATCACATACAACTCGTGAATTGGAATGTGAAGCAATAAAAGGACGTTTGGCAATGCCGAGAAGATCTTTAAAACCCTCGTCATTCAGATGCGAAACATCTACCACAATACGCTCATCTTCGAGTGTTTTGATTATCTTTTTTCCATAATCACTCAAGCCTTCAGAGGTATCATGACCACTCCCAAGTGGGTTTTTGCCGTTCCATGTGAGGGTTACCATCTTAACCCCGTCGCGGGCAAACTCGCGAACAATGTCGGAACCCAAACCCACCGGGCTGCCGTTCTCAACCGTAAGGATTGCAGCTACCTTGCTCTTTGTATGAATATCCCCAATGGTACGCGCATCACGTACCTGCTTAATACAATCACTGTATTTATCTGCTTGAGCATAAAACCAGTCACGTGCCTGCATATAAAAGCGCAGCGCATCTTTACTCTCATAGAGATCGGGAATCCATATGGCAAATGCCTGGGTCCACGCAAAATCTTGCATACGCTCGAGGCTTATGGCTGCCTTGTTGGAACAAAGGTCAACAAAACCCTCGTCACCCACCTGGCAGCCATACCCAATATACGGCTCCCAATCGCGCATTCCCAAGAGGTCAATGGTGTCACAATGCAGGTCAAAGACCTCTCTTTGGTTATCAAATGTTTCAACGGAACCGTTTGTACAATACATCATTCCTCTTCGAGCATTGTTTCTCCGGAGCTCTTGAGCATGCGGAGTGTGTGCTTCATGGTGGTATCGGTACATATATAGTCTATGCCCGTATAGGTAATTTCAGGATGAGCAAGGGTGGCTTGCAGTTTTCCGTCCACAACCTCTGTCTCTACACCGGTAACCAAGCCTTTCTCGGCCATACCTGCCCAGATAAGATTCCAGTATGATGCGGGAATCTTTGCATAGAGGGGACTGGTAGCTTCAAGAAGCTTAGCATTGGGTTCAATTCCTTGCTTTGTGCACTCATACAGGTAGGCCAGAGATCTGCACACAAAGTAATGCATGTCGTCTTTATCCATGCGGCTGTTAAAGGAAAGCGCCCATTGGAATATGCATACACCAATAATGACCGCAAGACCCAGAACATCGGTCAGCGTACCGGGGATCATCATGGAGAGACCGGCGGCAATGAGAATAACTCTGAGCACGGGATGTACCGGACGGAACAAATAACCGTTGAGAGCAAGCGCAACGCCAAAGAGACCCACAACCGCTGTAAGAATAACCTGGGCAAACTCAAACCACATGAACTCGCCCTCAAGCAACATAATGGGGTTAAACGCAAAGATATAGGGCACGAGGAAGGCTGCAATGGCAAGCTTGGTTGCGTTGACCGCCGTCTTCATGGGTTTTGACTTTGCTATCGCTGAGCCCGCGTATGCCGCAAGCGCTACAGGAGGTGTAATGTCGGCAACAATACCAAAGTAGAAAACAAAGAAATGCGCCGCTACCACAGGCAGGCCAAGCTGGATCAAAATTGGCGCCGTGGTCGAAGCCATAATGCAGTAGTTTGCTGTTGTGGGAACACCCATACCCAGAACAATGCAGCAAAGCATGGTCAGAACAAGACCAAAGATAATCGCGTCGCCGGCCACGTTTACAATGGCATTGATAAGCGTACCCGCCAAACCGGTAACGGTAATGCAACCGGCAATCAAACCTGCCATTGCACATGCAACAGCTACCGAGATGCAGCTCTTTGCACCGGCAATAAGGGCATCATATGCGGTTACGAGAGCTATCTTTACAGTGTTTAAAAAGACTCTGTAAACCGTCTGGCCGCATTCGCGCTCACGCAGATTAGTGATAAAGAAATTGATGAAACCAACCAGAATAGCGCCAATGATAGAGATTGCTGCAGACCATGCCATGGTACGTGCACCGGTTGCTACAAGCCAAACCAAAAGCACAAGCGGTAATACGAGGTAGCAGTTCCTGCCGAGATAAGACCACTTGGGCAACTCTTCATGGGGAATACCCTTGAGCTGGAGTTTTTTGGCTTCAAGATGAACCGTAATAAAAATGCCGGTAAAGTACAGCACAGCGGGGAGAATTGCCTTGGCGGCAACATCAATATAAGGCACGCCCATATACTCGGCCATAAGGAATGCCGCAGCGCCCATGATAGGCGGCATGATTTGTCCGCCTGTTGAACTTGCAGCCTCAACCGCTCCGGCAAACTCAGGTCTAAAACCTGTCTTCTTCATCATAGGAATAGTAACCGAGCCCGTGGTAACCGTATTACCTACGCTCGAACCGGAAACCATACCACATAATGCGCTTGAAATAACGGCAACCTTAGCAGGACCGCCGCTTGACCATCCTGCCAAACGGTTTGCGAACGAAATAAAGAATCCTGCGATACCGGTACGTTCCAAAAACGCACCAAAGATAATGAATAACACTATGTAGGTATAACAGACATTGATAGGTGTTCCTATTATGCCGTTTGTTGAGTAGAACATCTTATTAACAACGGTGGTAAGGGCCTTCTCAACCGCAAGACCTCTGCTTACCACAAAGTAATAGAACGCATATATCAAAAGCGCTCCCACCACAATGATGATGGGCAAACCTACGCTGCGCCTGCAGAGCTCGGCCACTACAAGAATGCCTATCACGCCTATAACAACGTGGTAGGGCAAAATGCGTCCGCGCAGGTTAATAATATCGAGCGCATTAAAGGCAAAGTAAAAGAAACACCCCGCGCCAACAACCATCAATACAATGTCATACCAGGGTATATAGTTAGTACGAACCCTCTTTTTATTGGCGGGATAAATAAGATATCCAATGATGGTAATAAATGCGAGGAAAAGCGAAAGGCGAGTCTCGGGCAATGCGGTGCTAAAAAGCGTCATGCCAATGCAATATATCGAGAAAAGCGCCATAAATATTGATATAAGCGTTTTGGGAAGTCCTTCCCAAATGCGCGTATTGCTTTCGCGGTCATACTTGCGCATCACATCATCAACAGCGGCTTCATCAAGTGGTGCATCGCTGTCGACTTCTTTTTTCATAATATTGTCAACGACACCCTCGGTAGCAATACCGGTTTCGAGCTCCTCGGCAATATTTACGGCATCTTCAAGGGAGCGGACACTGTGCTCTACGGTGCGGTCTTTTGCCTGAGGATGCGCCTTCAAATCAACAACATGTTCACGAACATCTACATCCTGCTGTGCGGTTGGAGCTACACCGGTAGTTTTTCTTTTAATCCTGTTAGGCACGGCAGGACTCCTTTCTTACGTAAAACAAAGGATCACGGCGAGAGCTGTGCTTTCGCCGTGATCCTCATCTACACCTGTAAATGCAGTTTTATGTGCAAAGGACAGATCGCCGGCTATTTCTTAACCTCGACCTTAAAGCCCTTCTCCTCAAAGTACTTAGCTGCACCGGGATGATAAGGAACGGTGGTGATTGAAGCGGCCTTCTCAAGGCTCAGCTCGGCATACTTGGCATGGTTATCTACAAGATCCTTATAGTTGTCAAAGATGTCGGCAACAAACTTGTAAATGTCGTCTTCAGATACGGTATCGGCAGCAAGAACAACAGCGTCTACGCCAACGGTCTGAATGTCTTCATCAATACCCTTATAGGTACCCTTCTTGATGGTTGCTGCAGAATAATAAGGCGACTTCTCAAGAAGCTTCTTGATGTGCTCTTCATCAAGAGCAACAAGATATGCCTGCTTGGTGGTAGAAAGGTCAGTAATAGCAGTGGTAGGTGCACCGGCTACGATAAATGCAGCGTCAATCTTGCCGTCCTTAAGGGCGTCAGCGCTGTCGCCAAAGCTCTGATAGGTAGCCTTGATGTCCTTCTCTTCGATATCATAAACACCAAGAATATCAATGGCGTTAAAGTATACGCCCGAGCCTGCTGCACCAATAGAAACCGTCTTGCCCTTGAGGTCAGCTACGGTCTTGATCTTAGCGTCGCAGGTAACAATTTGCACCTGCTCCTGATAAAGAGCTGCAACGGTTGAGAAGCAATCAATTGCAAAGTCCTTAAAGAGGTTGGTTCCCTGATACGCATACGCCATAACGTCTGACTGGCAGAATGCGAGGTCTGCAAGACCGTCCTCAATCTCCTGAACATTGGCCTGGCTGCCGTTACCAACAACAGCAGTTACCTTAATACCGGCATTGTTGGTTGCATGCTGGGCAAGAACTGAACCAAACGCATAGTAGGTGCCCGACTCGCCACCGGTTACAAAGCGGAGATCTGCTGCTGCCTGAGCCTGCTCAATGCTGCCAAAACCGGCAACCGCAAGAGCAGAAGCAGCTGCGAACATAGCAGCTGAACGTACAAAATAACGCCTTGTGATATTAACCATGGCACACTCCTTCTAACATTTGTTGCAGACAGCACTACGCAGTCGGCATACGCATACAACAGTATGGCAGTTTTGGTCCAAATCGCAAACAATCGCAACCGTTTACCGCCACCAAAGCCCACTTGCTTTGTAAATGCTGATTGTATGCTATAAAGAGGCCTCTGTGGCAATAATTTATCCAATTTTTACCTTGGACGGTAATATGCACATATAATTGATATATATCTTGGGCTTTATAGCATCCGGATGTAATAATTTGCTCATTTATGCATTATTTTGGATAGTAGTATGGGGATGCTCATAGTTCTGAAACTGCCTTTGTTTAAGAAAGATTTACGACGATTTTCTTTGCTTAAAAGCGATGATGGCTGCAGTTATGAGGACACCGGTTAGTACGCCGGCGGAATCTATACAGACATCGGTGATAAGACCGCCGCGGCCGGGGACAAAAAGTTGATGAAATTCGTCAGTTGCCGCATAGAGAGTGGCAAGGAGCCACGCAACGGGAATTTTGCCTGCAAGCGGTATGTATCTGTTTGATTCAAAATGTTTGCCGGTTTCTTGCTCGCCGGAGAGATTTGCTTTGGCTATTTGGTAGAGAAGGTTTAATATGGTAACTCCGAGGACGGCAAACTCGGTAAAGTGGGCAAGCTTGCGGATGATATGAGTGAGCTGCGATTTTTTGATAAGCTGCTCGTCAGCATCGAGTAGATTGTAATCAGGGATGAAAATTCCTACAACAATATCGAATATTGAATTGCTCATTACCGATGATTCGTCTGCAGGTTGTGCAGACATAAAGAAAATAAAGCTACAGACAGCCAGAACGGCTAATGCCGAGAGAATCACGCGATGTTTTGCCGTCATTTATTGTGACAGCTCCTCGAGAAGGTCATCGACTGTCTTTTGCTCCGAGGCAATAAATGTTTGAGCGTCCGGCTGTACTTGTATGAACTCCGGGGTTTGCTGAGGTACATCTGCGGAGAGTTCCTGTGCAATTCTCAGGTTCACACGGGCATCGCACAGTCTGCCCAAAAGCTCTTGCATGTCTTCTGCTTGTGATTCTGCCTCCCCGCGTTTCTCGCCTAAGAGTACGGAGAAATCTCTGGCTACATAGCGCAATTGTTTTGAGCGTTTTCTGATGTCGTGTGTTGCCAATGCGTCGTTAATATCGCATAATGCCAGGTCTTGAGCATAATTTGCAGCCATACTGTCAAAGCGCGCACAAAAGTCTTTATTGGGGATACCCTGATTGAGCGCAACTTTGCACCATGGGATATTTTGCATTAATTCTGTGGCTTGCAAAATGGCACGCTGGGTTTTGCGAGACATAAAATACTCGGTAAAACGACTCCGCTCTTTTGCCCGTACCGGCAGAAGCTTTAACGCAATCATATGGGCATCGGCATACGTTCTTAAGGCATCTCCTGTGGTTAAAAGTTCCCACATAACATCATATTCCCTGAGCCGGGATGTTTCTGCCTGAAGGCCCTTAAGCAGTTGTAACAGCTCTTTTGCCTCGGCTCGCTTAAAGTAGGGAGCTACAAAAAGCGCCAGTGACCGGGCCACACGCAAAGATACGCGATATTGATGGAGCGTCTCGGCATCATTTTGATCAAAAGCCAGTTCTTGCGCATTTGTTAAGATTCTTTGGGCAGCTATAGCGAGTGTCTGCTCAATTTCACAAAGTGTATTCCAGTTTTTGTGGTCAGGCCCCTGCAAAAACCAGGATATGCGGGCTTTAAAACTTGTTTGGTCTTGGTTCTGGTTGGTGTTTCCGGAATCTTCAAGATCAAGAGCTATTGCGGCTGCCTTTTTTAAGGTAACCTTCTCGTCCAAAAGGTCACTTGCCACATCTTCCAAACATGGGTTATGCCCCACAACAACAAGTGTCCCGCTGATATCTGTCATGTGGTTGAGAAATTCCCGGCTATCTGCTTCATAAAGCCAGGGGAGTTCTTCGATATCTTTGGTTTTATATCCTATCTTGTTCGCCAATATACAAGCCGTTTGCGCTGCGCGCGGAGCCGGGCTGGTCCATAATGTCAAACCCGGTGCAGAGGCATTACTATACTTGCCGCTTGTCTTGATGGTACCGTAACGGCTCTTAATTATACTTGCTGCCTGCTCCATTGCTGCGTTGCACGAGAATACTCCCGCATGGGTAAGCTCACGGTCAAAATCACGACCGCTTTCAGATTCGTCTTCTGCTTTTGCATGCCGTACCAGTATGAGCGTCTCTACCACCTCTGCACCTCCTGTCTGCTTCTGTGCCCTTCACCTGTTTGATGCTCTATAATAACAATTTGGCCGGTAAATAAATATCAAAATTGGTATTATAGGCAAAAAGCCCTCACCACGTATGTAGTGAGGGCTTTTATTATGATCATTTAGAATGGTTTATGAGTGGCATGTGCCGCACTCAAAAACTTCTTCATGATGGCAGCCAACGCAAGTTGTATATGCTGTCTCAGCCACACTCTTGCCGTTGGTCTGATGTGCTTTGTGGCAATTGCTGCACATAATACCCGAGTGGTCATCATTGGTGGGCAGGGCATGCGGGTTCACCACGTTGCCGTTGCGATCCTTCAAAAGCTCTTTATCTGCGGTTGCTTTTGCAAGGTCTTCCATGTTATGGCAGGCAAGGCAGATTTCGCTGCTTACGCTTGTTTTCTTAAGACGCTTGGCTTCTTTGCCGCTGTTGAGACTCTTATGGGCCTCGGCAAGCTTGTCAGAATCGGGATGACAGGAGATGCAGGTAAGCATGAGTGTCTGAGCATGCATGGCTGTATAAGCTTCGATTGCTGCTTCCTTCTCTTCATCTGCAGATTCTTGCTTTTGATCAGCGTCTTTGTCCTGAGCATCTGCTTTTGCTTCTGATTTTGTATCGGTCTTAGCATCTGTCTTAGCGTCTACTTTAGCATCTGCAGCTGCGTCCTTCTCATCTGCTTTGCTTGCATCTTGCTCATTGGCAGCGTCTTTTGACTCATCGCTGCTTCCATATAGTGATTCCCACTCTTTTTGGTGGCATATCGAGCAATCAAGGTCTGCTGACCATTCATACTCCTGGGTCGCTTCGCCGGCCCATGCCACGGCTGTTACCGCAAGAGCCACGGCGGCAACGGCTATTGCACCTTTCCACAATCTCATGGCATATCTCCTTTCTTATTAGGAGAACAGGGCGGCCCGGTTCCCCAAAACTCACACAACAGGAAATTCTAAGCTATAAAGCAAACGTTCCTAACGAGTTTCATCTAAGTTCCTTCAGACAAGCAGTTCTTGTAATCCTCCCTTCTCGGCGAAAATATACAATTTATATATTATACACTTACTGCGCTTGGTAACACGATAAAAATGTTTTACCAGCTTATCCTATAACCGCTTGTTGCATGGAATTCATACCAGTAGCCGTCAATATAGTGCCAGCCGGTATACATGCGGCCCGAGGTGGGATCAAGGAAGTACTGCTTGTCGTTCAGATACAGCCAACCGGTGTGCATCTTCCCTTCGCTATTAAGAAAATACCAGTAGCCGTTCAGCTTAAGCCAGCCTGTTTTCATTTTGCCGCTCGAAGGATTTAAGTAATACCAGTAGCCGCCCACTTTTTGCCAGCCGGTAAGCATTTTGCCGCTCGTAGCACACAAATACCATCCGCCGCTCCACTTAATCCAGCCTGTTTGCATTTTGCCGCTCGTAGCAAAGTAATACCAAGAACCGCTGACTTTCTCCCAACCGGTGCGCATTTTCCCGTTGCCGCCAAAGTAATACCATGAGCCGTTGAACTTTTGCCAGCCGGTAAGCATTGCTCCGTCTGATGGTCTGAGGTAATACCAAGCACCGCTGATTTTTTGCCAACCGGTAAGCTGGACACAGTTGGCATTGTAATAGTACCAGGTACCGCTTATTTTTTGCCAGCCAGAGTACGTAAGCTTGGTTGGACTTGTATATGCGACACGTTTATCTGCAGACGTTACTTTGCAACGGAAGTAATATTTTGTCTGTGCATTTTTGTAAGTAACGGTTTGAGTATTGTAACCGGATAATTTTGAATTTGACCAGCTTTGCGCATCAGTAGAATACTGCCACTGGTAGGTAACCTCCATGCCATCCGCACCTTGGACACTTACGGTAGCAGAGGCAGTTCCTCCAACCGGTGCCTGTTTTGCGGTTACTGTCGCTGTCAATGTTGTACTAAGCGAGACAATTTTAAACTTTACCGTCTTAGTTCCGGAATAATTGCCTGTTCCTGTTACAGTTATAGAAGCAGTGCCTACATTGATATTTTTAGTATAGGCCAAGGTAAAATCTGTGCCGTTTACCAATGTTTTATTGTTATATGTGAGGGTAGGCACAGGTCTTATGGCCTTGCCGGTATATGTTTTATTGGCAATGCTTGCAACTGTGGCACTCGAAATATCTGCCCGCACAATTGAGAATGTGCTGGTTTGTGTACCCGAATAATGGCCTTTACCGGTAAATGTTATGGTCACTGTACCCGCATTAACGGTGTCGGGACTATAAGATACTGTATAGTCTGTTCCTTTTACCAGTGTTGTGCCGTTGTATGTTAACTTAGGACTGGGTTTTATGGCACTGCCTGTATATGTCTTATCTGCGACAGAGGCTATTGTCACCAATGCAAGATCAATCGGTATAATCTCAAAATAAAGGGTCTTGGTACCAATAAACCTGCCTATTCCGGTAAGTATTACGTAAGCAGTACCAATATTTATATTATTAACATATGTAACAGTGTAATCAATACCCTCGGTAAGCCAGCCGTTATGGTACACATCAATAGCTGGCCTCTGTTCTGCACCGGTCCAATAGTACTGAGGGTCTCCGTATACATTGGCAAGCGATATCTGGATGCGGTCATTGGAACCGGGAGTATATGTTCCCGAACCCATGGGGTGTGCCGAATAAAATGTTCCGGTGGCAAATTCGCTGTCACGAGTGTGTTTGGTATTAAACTGGGAATCTCCTTGCAAAAAGTATTGGTAGTTATAATCTGCCTGCACCCACTGAGAATCCCAAGTGGAATCAACGTTATACCAATAACCATCATCCATCTGTACAATATTCCAGGAGTGATACTCACCATTACCATCGCCGAGAATAACGGCATCGGGCACACCTACCCTGCCGAGCATTAGGTGAAGCAAAAGAGCATATCCGTAACAAACAGAAGTTCCGTTTATCATGGCCGCATAAGCCGTATAACGCTTTTCACCGTCAGAGCTATAATCATAAACAACATGATTTGTTATATATTCGTAGATAACGCTGAGTCTCTCGTAATAGGTTGTTTTATTCCAAGCTCCTAACTCTGTAAGAACCGAATCTATACGATTCATGAGGACTTGTTCTTCATATTGTGTTGTGCGATATGTATAAACAACACTAAGCTCAGTAACCCGTATCTGATCACTGTTGGTATAAGTACTCCAGCGCCAGCTTACATGGGCATAGCATCCCCGCAGGTAAGCTCCATGCAGGTAATTGCCGTCCTCATAAAACAACTCGCTCTTCTCAAAATATGTGTCATTCCAATCGCTCGCATACATAGTGAGCGTAAACTCAGAAACGCGATCTATCATCATTGAGCGTACGTACTCTGCAGCTTGTGCGCGCGTATAGATTACCGTACTGACCGTTGAGCCGGCCTGAACCTGTTTAGCTACACCATATACTTCGAACGAAGCTGATTCACCGGGGTAGAGGTTATATTCTTCGCCTGAACCGGTGACCACATCGTAACGGGCATCTTTATCTGCCTCTTGTGTTACTGCCTCTTTTGTGGGTTCCTGAGATTTTTCCTGACCATCTTTCTCGGTGGCAGAGGTTTTTTTGTCTTCTGCGGTTTCTTTATCTTTATCCTGATCGCCGGCTTTCTCGGACTTAGCAGAATCTATTGAGGTCTCTTCTATGGCTTTGTCTTGAGATGAATCCTCTGCCTCTAGAGTTTTTTGAGAATCTGCGGTCTCAGAAACAACTTCTTCGTCTTCTGGCTCAGTTGCTGATTCATCAGAGATATCGGTTTTATCTTCTGCCGGGGCCTCTTGTGAATCTTGAATTGTTGTTCCGGTTTGATCTTCCGGTTCTGTGCCGGATTCTTCTGTCTGGTCTGAGGTCTCATCGCTTACAACCGGATCATCCAAGGTTTCTGTACCGGCATTTTGGGCATCGTCAGCAGTTGCAAGATTGTTCTCATTTGTATCCTGCTCTTCTGATGCATTGATATCCTGGTTTTGTGATTCGATTTGATCTTCCTGCTCAGATGCTTGTTCTTGCTCTTGGTTTTGTTCCGAATCTTGTGTCTGGTCCTGATTCTCGTCCTCATCTTCCTGTGAAGCATCGCCGGATACTACACCGTCTTGGACATCAGACTCTGTAGCGATAGTATTTGTGGTTTCTTCAGTTTCTTCAGTTTCTTCGGGTTCTTCGGGTTCTTCAGTTTCTTCGGTCTCTGTCGTTTCTTCAATTTCTATTGTTTCTTCAGTATCCGTAGTCTCTTCGGGATCTGTAGTCTCTTCGGTCTCCGCGGTTACCGTAGTTTCTACTGTCTCTTCTGTCTCTGTGGTTTCTATATCCTCATTATTATGTGTCGCGTCTGTCGAGATCAGATCTTCTCCGGTTGTCTGATTATCTGTACTGTCTGATTGTTCTTCAAAATCTGTTTGTAAATCCGGCACATCCCCTTCTTGCGGCAGAGGATCGGTGACATGGAGATCATTGTCCTCTGTAAGATTCGTCTCTTCCTGAGTATCAACCGGTGTAGTTAAAACGTCAGGTTCTTCTTGTCCGGTGTTTTCATCATGCTGCTCAGAGAGAGGAATATTATTAGATATGTCATCTATTGCATCTGCCAAACCATAAACCGGAGTCATGGCTATAATCATGACAAGAGATATTATTGATGCTATTACTCGCTTCAGAGACATATCCATGATTGCTCCCGTTACATTAAATCTTACAAGCACCTGCCGGTATTATAGGGTATTTTTATATTTATGTCATTTCGCGCAATATAAGCATAAAGAGTGTATAATGCGGCTCACGAGCTGCGGTTATAGCTCTTCCTTGGGAGAAAGTATTTTTGATTTATGCAATATGACAGTGAATTTCAACAACAAAATACGTACGGCAAACCAGGTAATTCAAAAAGACACCTGGGAAAATTTGTTCCCATGTCCTTGGTAAAGGGCTTTGCCGGCGCCGTACTTGTATGGGGCTGGCTTTTAGCGGTAGTATGGTGTGCTTCGCTTTTGGCCCAAACCAGCATTGCGGGTTTCTCGGAAATCGGATTATATATATGCGTAGGATCATCTTTAGTACTTGGCGGAATCGGTCTTTGGTGTACCAGGAAGTTTGCGCATCGTGGTCCTGAGTTCAACCGTTACGCGATGATAACAATAGCAGGTATAGCTGCCCTTATGGTAGCTGTGGCATATTTCGTATCCTCTTTCACCATTGATCAGACAATAAGCGATTCGATGGAATCCACAATAGAAACTCCGGGTATCAGCTTTTATACCGTGCTTGTATACACCGGCTGGTTTATCTTGGGAATTGGCGCAGTATATGCTCTGCGTAGAACCCATCATTTATTGCTTGCATATGCAGAGTATGTAAATGATACACAAGGCGCTTTGCGCGCGGTTCTCTGCTTATTGCTCGCATCAGCGTTTCTTTGCTGGGCGATCTCACATATGGATACGGTAGGCGCACTTGTTACAACTCTGCTTTGTATTCCCGGTGCGCTTGCTTTACTGGCTCAAGGTAAACTTGTATTAGGAAACCGCAAATCTAATACCGGAGAGATTCCGGTTCTCACCGCACCCGAATCTGGCGCGTATAAAGATGGACAGATAACCGTATCTCCGGCAGAAGTTCGGCCTGTTCAAATACAAGTTAAGCCCGAGACTCCGGTTGCCTCAGCACCAAATGATAATCTCAACCAAGAAATACCGGGCGCTGATACTCCTGCAGATATCTTATCTGCAGAATCTCCCATGGTGCGGGAAGTCAATGTGCGTCAAGCCCGTGCCGCACATTTTAACCAACTCGCAGTTCGATACGGCCTTTCAGAACGTGAACATGACCTGCTCTTCTTACTCGCCGAGGGTTTGAACGCACAACAGATTGCCGAGCGTGTATATGTATCGCGTAATACTGCCAAAACCCACATCGCTCATATTTACAATAAGTTTGGTATTCACTCAAGAAGCGAACTTGATGAATTACTCAAACTGCCTCAGTAATCATTAATTTATTGTTAGGTTTACAACGCTGCAGTTATGCAATAATGTACAAGTTAACAAATACGGCTCTTTTGTTTGGAGGAAGAATTATGGCAGAACAGCGCCCATCTATTGACCAGTGGATTCTTGATGCCCAGGCGGATGCCTCGGCCAAAGATTGCGGCATGTACCTCACCCATATGGGTGTTGTGCGCGAAAGCCCAAAACAGCTTGTCCGCAAAGGCATTGATGACGGAACGCGTGTTGTGGGCATGTATTTTAGCTATGATGCTCAAAAAGTAGATGCTGCCATTGAGAGCTGTAAGCAAATGGAAGGCATTAACTATGTGCGTGTCTGGCTCAATTCAGGCGAGCTCGTTGTTGGAGACCCCATTATGCAGGTACTAATAGGCGGAGACATTCGCCCTCATGTTATTGACGCCCTGCAAACTCTTGTAGGTACCATCAAAAATGAATGTGTTGTCGAACAAGAACAGCGCGGTTAAACAGGTTATCCTTCGCGTACCCAGGTACCGCTGCGCCCGCCCTCTTTAAGCAAAAGACGCACATCGGTAATTTCCATACCGCGGTCTACCGCTTTGCACATATCATAAATCGTCAGACAAGCCACGCTGGCAGCGGTTAAAGCTTCCATCTCAATGCCGGTTACTCCGGTTACACCGGTTGTTGTGACAACATGAAATCCAACTCTGCCATCAGGGCGGTCTCCGGGGTTGATTGCCTCAATGTCTACTTTGGCTTTTGTAATGGGCAGAGGGTGACACATAGGGATGAGATCGCTTGTGCGTTTGGCTGCCATAATGCCTGCTACACGAGCACAAGCCAGAACATCGCCTTTTTTGGCTTTGTCTTCGAGCACCATGGCTTGGGTTTCGGGGTGCATAAGAATAGTACCTTCTGCTGTGGCGATACGCTTGGTAACTGCTTTGTCAGAAACATCTACCATGCGGACATCGCCCTTCTCGTCTACATGAGTAAGCTGGTCGCGATATGCATCTCGAGGCCCTTGTTCCTGTGACATATGTCATCCTCCTATTTGAGACATAAAGCGCTGGGTACCGTCATTCGTGTGATGAGCATCAGGTTTTTGGCGTAACGCCTGCCTAAATGCGGCACGAATCGCCTCGTCATCATTGTCTTCCAATGCCTGACGGAGCGGAATCTCCTGATCGCTGAAGAGACAGGGGCGCAAACATCCGTCAGAAGTGAGGCGCAATCTGTTGCATTGCGAGCAAAAATGGTTGCTCATAGCGCTGATAAAGCCAACGGTGCCTTTTGAGTTTTCGAATTTCCAGTAGTCTGCGGGACCGTAGCCGTCAGGACGGCTACTGGAGGCAGGCAAAAGTGGTCCACACCCATGGTTTATAGCCTCGCGCGAAATGAGTTCGCGAAGTTCGTCGCTGGGGATGGTATCTGATGCGCTCCAAGTGCTGACATCCTTAAAGAAAGGATTCGACTCCTCAGGTATACCTTTAGAGCGGGTATCGTCATCGCCGATGGGCATATATTCAATAAAGCGCACATGCAAGGGTTTCTCGACACTCAGGCGGGCAAGCGAGAAAAAGTCTTGATGTAAAGCGCGGACAGCCACAGTGTTGATTTTTACTGTTTTGAACCCAGCCTCCAGAGCAGCATTGATGCCGTCAAGCACGTCATCTAAAGAACCAATGCGAGTAATGGTATGGAATATCTCGGGGTCAAGCGTGTCAAGCGACACATTAACCCGAGAAACCCCGTTTTCTATAAGCGCTTTTGCATCACGACGCAAAAGAGCGCCGTTTGTGGTGATGGCAATGTCCTCAATACCGGGAATCGCGCTGAGCATACCGGCGAGCTCGGTGCATCCTTTGCGTACTAACGGCTCTCCGCCGGTAAGTCGCAAGTGCTTGATACCAAACTCAGAAGCTACGCGCACAATGCGCTCAATCTGTTCAAATGACAGAATTCTGTTGTGTTGTTTATCAGGAACACCTGATGCCGGCATACAATAGACACAACGGTAATTACACCTGTCTGTTATCGCAATGCGTAAATAGTCAATAGTGCGTCCGTAATTATCTACACCGGAGTTTTTTGTCTTTGTGTCGATACCCATAAACGTACCGTCTGTCCTCTCCTCTTAGGTTTAACGCTAAAGACCTTGCATTATGAAGCGTATAAACCAAACAACTCCGCATATCTTACTCAATAAGGCCAATCATAACATCAGTTGATTTAACAAAAGCTATAGCCTCCACACCTTCAGCAAGCCCAAGCTCTTCTATAGCCTCACTGGTAACAGAACCCGAAATGTGCATACCCTCGGCAGTCTCGAGAACTACGCGGCCATTTACCGCACCCTCCTGAACCAACGCAATCTTACCGGGAAACTGATTACGGGCGCTGATGGCAAGTTTGGTATTACCCGAAGCAAACATCACATTATTGGCCTTAAAAACAGCGATAGCCTCAATGCTCTGTGCCAAACCAAGTTCTTCAATGGCTTCATTGGTAATATTGGCTTTAATTGTTGCGCCGCCATCAAGTTTGACAGAAACCACACCGTTCACTGCGCCTTCTTTTACGTCCGTAATAACGCCGTGAAACTGATTGCGCGCGCTGATGTTCATGAGAATCACCTCTTCTTTACGTGGTCGAGAATACCACTCTTTATCTGATAATGCATACTATATAGCATTACCAGGCTCATATATCCGCAAATCCGAGAGTATAAAAGGGTTGTGCCATATTTCACCAATTTACAGTAAATAATGCCACATCGTCTCGAGATAACTCCGTTACATCAGTAGTTATATTTTGTAATCAAAATCGTAAAAGAGCTGCTTTGATACTATTTATATCAAAGCAGCTCTTTTTGTGAAGAACTATAAAACGGGAGGTGTTACTCGGCAACCTCAACGAGCTCAATGTTGAAATTCAGAGCCTTGCCGGCAAGCTCATGGTTGGCGTCAAGAGTCAGTTTGCCATGAGCGGCCTCTTTAATGGTAACGGGCATGGGCTGATTGCCCATAAAAATGTAGAGCTTCTGGCCTTCTTCGAGCCTGATCATGCGACGAGGGTCGGGCTCGCCATATGCGTCTTTTGCTTCAATGTGAACGTCGCGAACCTCGCCAACCTGCATATCTTCTACTGCACGGTCAAAGCCGGGAATCATTTGGCCTGCCATACAGGTAAACTCAATAGGCGTGCCGCGGTCGCGCGAGCTGTCAAACTTGGTGCCGTCATCGAGGGTACCGGTGTAATGAACTTTTACTTTTTTGCCCTTGTTGCTCATAGGTTATATCCTTTCCCAAACGGTTCCCAAGGAATCCGCCTTGGGAAAACAATAAAGAGCCGCATTATAATCTGCAGCATTATGCTGCAGATGTGTCTTATGCATATAACAGTCTATCATAAATCTACATTCTTATAGAAGAGAACCTTCTGATGAATTCCTCGGCATCAAAATCGAGACTATCATTTGCCTCGGGACCGCTCAGTTTGTCAATCTCAATCTGTATTTGTTGCATGGCTTGGTCAATACTTGCTATTTGATCAGCACAGCTCACGAGACGGGCACGGATTTTTTTGATCTCGGCTTTATTGGCATCAAGAACGCTTTGGTTTTTGTAACGCAGGCGGTGCTCAAGGCTCGCCCAAAAATCCATGGCAATGGTACGAATTTGTACCTCTACATTAACCAGACGACGCATATCGTTTAAGAACACCGGTACTTTCACAATAATATGAAGGCTGCGGTATCCGGATTCTTTGGGGTTAGCAATGTAGTCGCGCCGGTCTACCAGCTGTACATCATCCTGGCGCAAGAACTCCTCGGCAACTGCTTCTACATCACTCAGATAATGACAAACAACGCGCACACCAGCTACGTCATAAACCTGTTCGCGAATGCCTGCAATTGTGAGAGGAATATTCTTACGGCGAATCTTTTCTATAAGAGAAGTGGGCGTTTTAAGCCTGGCGCTGATTTGGTGAATAGGGCTATGCAACATACGTGTGCGGGCATCTTCATCGAGAATCTCAAATTTGGTCTTTACTTCGCGAATAGCCGCCCGGTACTCTTGCATAAGAGTCATAAGTTCACGCACATCCAAACTGATCTCAGGTGTTACCTGAGCAATTGTTGAGAGCGCAAGAATCTCATCATGGTTATGAAGTGCTTCCGGTTCCATGCACACCTACTTCTAGTAACGGACAGAAATTGTAATTATACTACAGGCAACAGACACCTGTAGAAGTGTTAAAAATCTTTACACCGGCTTCAAGAAGAAAGACGGTGTTTGTTCTTATGCCCAAACTCAGAGTCTTCAGTATTCGCAAATCAAATACACGCAAACACTCCGACATGTTAGATGAACTGCAAATGTTAAGAGTTTTTTAGTATTAATGGGCGATTTTCTCCGTTTTTCTTGTTTATGTGTACTCTCTGTGGCGCATATTTGTCGATAGTATATGTTAACAACAGATTTCCTTCTGCATACACATACTCTGACCTGCTTAAAAAATTTTGTCACGTTACTGAAAGGTTTTTGTAAACTTTCTGTAAGGTCAATCGCGATAGGCTCACGTGCTACCCACAACCAGAAAGGAAGCACTTATGAGGACCTTACTGTACTGTGACCGTAATCATACTTCAATCACACTCTGCGGTCTTCCTTTGAAATGGTGTATAAGCATATTGACAATAATGTGTTTATGCACACTCCTGGCAGCTATTTATTGGGCACTACCCTTATATGGCCAGGAATCTGACGGTTTTACCTTAGAAGAGACCCCTTTGGAAAAAGCTGATACAAATGCTCCTTCCACGCTCAATGATAACGAGCAGGGGCCCGGGCTCGATTTGGCTGATCCTGATACTCCTGATAGTGCAGATGAGGCGGGTGAGCCTGACGCGCCTATTGCCGCTCCTTCTGCCGAGTTATCTCAGATACCTCCTGAAAACACTATCAACCAAGATAATCATGGTGATCTTGACGCTCACGCTCCCCCGCTTGCAGAAGAAGTACCAGCATCGCAAAATGAACCCATATCTCCCTATGAAACCGAGCTGTTGAGCGCCTCGCTTATGTGCGGCACAGACAGTGAGTTTATTGTTGATGTGGCGGGTATACCCGCAACCGGCGCTTACTTAGAAATTGATATGAAAACCCTCGTTGCGATTGATACTGCATCTCTTTGGTACTCTCAACCTGATGCTATATGGTATGTAACCGAGAATAACGGGCGCCATGTTCACATAAGTTTACCTCTTATGCAAAACGGCGCATATTCCCTATATGGCATAAGTGCCCGGAGTATTAACAGGGCATATATTACTGACGCTGAGGGAAATGTTCTCATAGATACCATACCTGCTCAGGAGTCGATATCTCTCATGGTAGGCCCCTCAATTGGAGAAGCGGCATATGTTACAGCATCTGATGGTTATATTCCTTATGATGCATGGGGTACCCATGAGTTTTATATCAACGGGAAACTGGGAGTATGTGTAAGCCCACGCCTTGCAGCTCCGTATAGCGGAGAATACCTGATTGTAGATCCCGGTTCACTACCTGCGGCAGACAATGCACTTTATTGGTGGGAAACCATAAAGCGCATCATGTTCTATAGTGTGGGCGGTCCCGGTTTTGATTGGGCGCTCGAACATAATGTATGGCCGCAGACCTGGTATGACGGCAGTCCCATGAGTATTGAGGATTATTATGTCGCTCTGCATATTATGATTGCACACCTCGCCAATGATGACCTTGACGGCGCTTTATTTAATTGCTCTGAAGAACTGACAGACTGGGTAGTTTACCACTTGTTTGGTTTTGATATATATGACAGGGTAACGGTTACCAATCCAAATGCGACGTTTCAGTTGCTCTCGGTAAATCCCAATGGAGCTTACGGCATTCCGTCCGGCTATGATTTTGATATTTTTATTGTTGATGGCGGGTACGGTTACGGAAACCAATTCCTGATGGGCATGGATTGGATATATAACCCCAAAGGCGCACTCGAATTATATAAGTCCTCTTCACAACCTGAGCTTACCAATCAAAACAATGCCTATTCGCTCGAAGGCGCTGTATTTGAACTCTTAGATAGCAGCGGCTCGGTTACAGCCACCCTCACAACCGATGTATATGGATACGCTGTTGCCACAGATATACCCATTGGATCGTATGCTTTGGTAGAAACTTGTGCACCCCATGGTTATGCCATTAATACCAATACCGTTGATGTAACTATTCTCGATTCTCAGACAACAACTATCGAACTTACCAATGCCCCTCAGTACAACCCGCTTGATATTGTTGTATGCAAATACGACGCGGTACAGACAAGCAGAATGCTGGCCGGCGCACAGTTTACGGTTAGCTACTATGCAGGAAATTACTATGATGTATCTGCGCTCCCCGCAAAAGCTGAGCGTACCTGGGTTGTAAAAACAGATAGTAACGGCCATGCATATTTTGATGCATCACATAAGGTCTCAGGCGATGAATATTATACCGATGCGCAGGGTAATACCGTCATTCCTTTGGGCACAGTGATCATTGAAGAAACCTTGGCGCCAGAAGGTTATGAACCGTCTGCCAGTATCTTTTTACAAAACATTGAAGGTGATACGAGCGGGAATATGACGGTAAACGTATTTCAGTATCCATCTGTTCCCAATACCCCAAAGCCAAAATATGGCTCACTTGTGTTAACTAAAAGCGCCTCTGACCCTGATACCACACATAACAATGCTCTATATACCCTTAATGATGCAATATATGGGTTGTATACTGCGGGAACAAGCATGGATTCTTTAGATGATCCTCTTCTTGTACTGCATACAGATGAGTCTGGTGTTGCATCTGCTCAAGGCATTCCGGTAGGTACCTATCTCCTAGCAGAGATTCAGGCTCCGTATGGTTATGCACTCAACACGTCATGTCAAGAAGTCGAAATACTCGCAGATGCCGTAACCGAGATTGATACCGGTGTTATGATAGACCAAATTCAATACCAACCACTCTCAATTGTAGTATATAAAACTAATGCTGACTCAGGAGATCCTGTTGAACACGCACAGTTTACTTTGAACTATTATGCCGGCGGGCTTTATAATACCTCAAACCTTCCCGAACAGCCAACCAGAAGCTGGGTTTTGGAATCTGATTCTCAGGGAGAAGTGATATTTGACGCCTTGCATAAAGTTTCCGGCGATGATTTTTACTTCTTTGAATCAGGCTCAGCAGCAGGTATTCCGCTTGGAACACTGACCATCCAAGAAACTAAGGCTCCGTTTGGATATATACCGGATGAATCGCTTTATCTGTTCCAAGTTGACGGATCAACAAGCGGTGAACAAAAGCTTAACATCTTTAGCGCCCCCGCTATTACCAACAAACTCGGATACGGTGGAATAGACCTATGGAAACAAGACGCTGATACCTGCTCTGGCATCCCGCAGGGTGATGCTACACTTACAGGTGCCAAATACAACGTATTTGATGAAGCAGGAAATGATATTTTACAAATTACTACAGGTGAAGACACCCACGCCTCAACTGATTTAGCGCTTAAGCTCGGCACATATACCATACAGGAAACCTCGGCTCCTCAAGGTTATGATCTGGCGTCCTATTCACAAACCGTTACTCTTGAATATGACGGTCAGGTAATAACGCTGAACGAACAGGCCCAGCCAAAAGACAATGTCTTACGAGGCGGTATCGAGCTATACAAAACATCGGTAGGCACAGGACACACTCCTCAGGGTGACGCCTCTTTGGGAAATATCTCATTTGATATAATTAACGTAAGTAAAAATCCTGTTTATATGAACGGAACCCTTTATGATATTGGTGATGTGGTAACCACCATTACTACAAATGAAGCCGGATATGCAGCAACCGCTTGCGACCTCTTGCCATATGGCACCTACCGTGTTCATGAGTCACAATCCAATAATTCAATGTTAGCTGTAACAGAAGACCAACTGGTAGAAGTGCGAATAGCAAATACCTTAACTACCTGTGAATATGAATTTGAGAATACCCCGGTTTGCGGATATGTATATATAATAAAAACTGATGCTGATATTCAATCCAATACCTCCCAAGGAGATGCTTCTCTTGACGACGCAGAATTCACTATATATAACGCGGGAGAAAACAGTGTTTTAGTTAACGATGTGTTGATTCCTGTAGGTGAACCTGCAGCGGTTATTACATCCAACAAAACAAGTCCCAAACTTCCTTACGGAACTTATATTGTTCGTGAAACCAAAGCGCCAACAGGCTATAAGCCTAATACACAGGAATGGACTGTACAGATTCGGGAAGACGGACAAACAGAGACACTCGAGATAAGCGACGAGATTATTCGGGGCGGAATCTCTGTCCAAAAAGTTGATCTCGAAACCCACACAGCTCAAGCTTTGGGAGCCGGCAATCTGAGTGGTATTACTTTTGAGGTTCGCAATGGTTCTATACATCCGGTGATTATTGATGGCGTTACATATAATACTTCTGAAATAGTAGCAACACTCATCACCAACGAAAACGGATACGCACAAACCCTGGTTAACCTGCCGTATGGCACATATAATGTGACCGAAATTGCCTCGAATGACACATATCTTTTGTATGATACGCTCACTCGCACCGTATCAGTGCGTGAGGATGGAGAGGTAGTTTGTGTCTCTGATACCGCCGGGGATTTCCAGAACCGAATCTGTCGCGGCGACTTTACCTTTAGTAAAGTAAACGAGGATACTATGGAACGCCTTGGTATGATCCCCTTTAAGATCACAAGTCAAACAACCGGTGAATATCATATAGCTGTAACTGATGTTAACGGTATGATAGATACCGCAAATTCCTGGTATGCCCATAGTTACCACACCAATGCCAATGATACTATACTAAATCAAGACGGTACAATAAACGAATCATCTATCGACAGCGCTGCCGGTCTTTGGTTCTACGGGTACAGCAATGATGAAGAGAGATCTTCTGAAGTAAATGATGCACTTGGAGCACTTCCTTATGATACCTACCTGATAGAAGAGCTGCCTTGCTCTGTAAACCAAGATCTGCATCTCTCCTCGTTTACCGTTCAAATTTCTCGAGACAGCGTCGATTTAGACCTGGGCACTGTTGATGATAAACCAATTCCTTCCGAACCTCAAAACCCCACCCCTCCCGAAGAGGAAAATCCAACCATCAGCACCATACTCACAAGTCCAAAAACCCATGACCATATTACTTTGGGAGAAGCTGTAACCACCCTCGAAGACACTGTCACTTACACCGGCTTGGTTGCAGGCAAAGAATACACACTCTGCGGTACACTTGTTGATAAGGCAACCGGTAATGTTCTGACTCAAAAAAACAATGCGCCTATTACAGCAAATCTCACATTTACTCCGCAGGAATCCAACGGAACAGTAGTGTTAACCTTTGTTTTTGATGCCTCGTCTCTCGCTTCTCATACCTTGGTAGCTTTCGAAACACTCTCATACCAAAGTGAAGTTATAGCACGTCATGAAGACTTGGATGACTCTGATCAGAGCGTAACCATCCCCCGGATAGCAACAATGTTTACCAATGAAGAAAACAGTCATTATGTACTTGGCAATTACATGGCCAACCTTGTTGATACGGTATCTTTTGAGGGATTACTTCCCGGCAGACAATATCGTATGTTCGGAACCTTGGTTTATGGTGACGGTTCCGGTCCGGTCAAACAGAACGGCTCAATTCTTGAGGCTGTATGTGACTTTGTTCCAGACACTCCAAGCGGAACAGTATATGTAACGTTTAACAATGTGGACACCTCACTTTTAATAGGTAAAAGTGTTGTGTGTTTTGAGGCGCTCGTTTTGGTATCCGGATACGACGGTGATGAGATGGTTGAAGTTGCTGTTCATGATGATATTTATGATAAAGCTCAAACAATAGCTTTTGATACTCCTTACCTTGCAACCACCCTCAGCGAATCTGAATCACAGAGCCATGAGATTTCGGCTGTAGGTATGATGACTTTGGTTGATACGGTCACATATGATGGTCTCATTCCCGGAGTATCATATACCATAGCCGGAATGCTCTATAACAAATCTACCGGCCGCCCTCTTAAAGTGAACGGAGAAACAGTTACCTCACAGGCTGAATTTATTCCTGAATCCCCTGACGGAGTTATAGACATAACGTTTACCTTTGATGCCTCTTCCCTCCAGGGAATAAGTGTGGTGGCTTTTGAGAAACTCTTGCAGAATTCCCTTGAAATAGCTGCTCATGAAGACATAAATGATATGCAACAAACTGTTGATTTTGTTGCAATTCATACTACTGCAACTAATAGTAATGATGAAAGTCATTTCCTTGAGTGCGAAAAAGAAGCTCACCTGGCCGACCGTGTTGAGCTGTACAATGTTATACCGGGAAATACGTATATTCTTCAAACCGAACTCATTGATCTCCAAACCCAGGGAATTCTTGCAACCGCGCAATCGAGTATTACACCATCTTATGCCAATACGTCTTATACTATAAAAACCACATTGAATACTCTTGAACTCGCTGATCACGACCTGGTATTTTTAGAGTCTTTACTTTCAGAAGACGGGTATGTAATTGCAGAGCATCGTGATTACAACGACAAAGGGCAAACCTTACATGTGAACCCCGCACCGGAAGTACCCCCAGCAGAAGAACCGGAGAAAGAACCTGAACCGGAAGAGCCGACCGCTCCTCAAGAACCCACACCTCCTGAGATTACTGTAATTCCCACCCCGCCGGATACTCCACATACCACCCCAAATACCTATAATCCCAACTATAGTATGCCTCAAACCGGACAAGGTATACTTTGGATAACGCTCATTGGTACCGGCGTTGCTCTCTTGATAGCTGTTGGCATGTATTATCTGTTGCAATCCAAAAAGCGTTCGCCACAAAGAACTGCCGCGCATTTCAAAACACATAATCCAGCCTCATGGTAATGTGTAATACCCTAAAAGCACAAGGGCAACCTCGCATACCGGTTGCCCTTGTGCTTCTCCTTATCATAGCTTGTTTCTGTATAGGATTCGGGATACTCCTGGGTGCGATTGATATTCCTCAACAGGCTGCCTATGAGGAAATATCCCGCAACACCTCATATACTCCCATAATTCAACCAGCTATTACAGACAATGTATCTGTTACTGTCACTCTTAAGCAAGCCTCGCAACATACCGCCCGGGACTGGAATACTTTATGGGAAATCAACTCTCAAACTACTGCCTGGGTAACAGTTGAGAATACCACTATAGATTATCCTGTAGTATCAACTTCTTCTCGCGAAGAAGAGGAATGGTATCTGTATCATACGCTCTGGGGTGATTGGTCAGTGTTAGGAACCCCGTTTATAGACTATAGATGCGCATATGTTCAAGAACCGCATCATATGCTTGTATATGGTCATCATATGACATCTTCTGATGCAATGTTCAGTATGTTGCAGGACGCATATCTTCAGGATTGTTTTGATACGCTGGCATCGCTTGTATGGGATACCCCATCAAGTTCACTCATACTACAACCTCTCTGCGCTCTTACGGTAGATGCCTCGTGGGAACAAATACAACGGTTTGATTTTGATTCGGATGACGATTACCGTAGCTGGTTATTTGATACTCTAAATTGTGCAACCGCCGTGTCTCCGGATGCGCATGCGCTACTCTTGAATGCTACTCATGATATTACTTTGGTTACCTGTACAAGCAATATTTCTAACCAACCAGAGCGCACGTTGGTGATATGGGTTTTATAGATCCAAAAGCACCCTTCTTGCATCATCCGCAACGTCTGTTTTGCTGCAAACAAGCACAGTGTCTCAGGGCATGAGTGTGGTTTGTCCGTTGACCGTATCAAACTGCTCCCCATGAGATACGGCAATAAGAATGGTTGATGGTGGCAATGCAAGATCGCATACCCGGCATCCACCCTCCGTTTCCAGTTTATGCGAACGGGGTATCTCAATTTCCATAATGGTAAACGCACCATGTTTAAGCGACATGATTGTTTTGAGAGTCGAGGCCATGGCTTCTTCTTCTATCATTTGCGCAACAACGGTGGTCGACGACACCGCTCCAATACCCAAGCTATGAAAAATACGTTCATTACGAGGGTTGTTTACTCTGGCGATACTCCTGGGAATCTTAAAGAGAGCTTTTGCAATCTCACATGTAGCGAGATTGTTGTCATCTTGCCCGGTAACTGCACATATAAGATCTGCATGCTCTATGCCGGCTTCCATAAGAGCGCTCGCGTCACAACAATTACCGCATACCACCATAAAACGGCCCTTGAGAACTGTGGTCAGACGGTCTGCTCTGACAGATGACTGTTCAATAATTGCTACCTCATGTCCGGAGTTGAGCAACCGTTGTGCCAACGACTCTGCTACTTTTCCGCCTCCACCAATTACAATATACATACTGTCTCTCTTATTTTCTCATATACGGAATTAATGCATCCAGTGAGTCTATATGAACCGTTGCAAGTATCGTATCCCCATCATGAATGAAAGTATTTGCAGTAGCTCGTAATGCTTCTTCTTCTCGGCTGCATAAGGCTATTTTAATATCTCCCAAATCTTCGAGATCGCGCACCATTAACGCTCCGCCTCGTGTTTCAAGTGTAAAAGTAAGCACTTCATAAGCGCCAAATGTATCGAGGTGATGTGAGCGGGTAGAGTGAATCATGGCTGCAATACTCTCGGCTACAAGCTCGGTATCACATATATAATCAAGCCCCAGCTGTTGATACACATTCATCCGTTCGGGATCAATAAGCCTCGCTATAACACGAGGAACTTTATATAACCGTTTTGCAACCTCTGATGCCATAAGATTGACGTTATCTGAACCGGTAACAGCCGCAAATGCATCACAATCTCTAATACCCGCCTGAATAAGAGTTTCTTCATCAAATCCTTGGCCCACAACAACGCGTCCTTGGTATTCACTTCCAAGCCGGGAAAATGCTTTGGCATCACAGTCAATAACCGCAACGCTTTCACCCATACCGCTTAACAATCTGCCTAGGCTGGCACCAACGCGACCACAACCCACAATAACTACGTTCATGTTCCTCCTCCCGCAATAGAAGAAGAGTTGGTTTCTTTATTGGGCTATCATGCGCATTCTCTGATATTAAAGATTAAAGGTACAAAACAGACAATCATCTTTTTGTTGCCTGTTTTGTACCTTGTAACTTTCACACCATACTATGCGTTCTTTATAACCTCTACCAAGATATCTACCAAATCATCTATTTGGCCGGGATTAATAATAGCCATGGTATCATCAGCTGAACCTGCATAAGCAAGGGAGCCGGCATCTATACCGCACACTGTTACGGCGCGGCAGTTTTTACGTAATGCAGCTGTGCCTTCTGTTTCGTAACCATTCATACGGTCAAGCGCCAACGGACGGTTAATATTGGTAGATGCAGATCCAAACAGATTCACCAATCTCCTGTCACTCTTTACGTGACGTCCAAGACCTTCTTCTATAAGAAGCGATTGTCTGCCTGCTCCAATGTTCTCAAGGTTGATAATATAGGCACCGCGAATATCATCCCTAAAGCGCTCGTAAAAGTCTTGCGAGCCCTCGTGATCTGCTTCACTTGCTCCGGTAAGTACAAACCAGATCTCATGCTCTACCAGTTCGCGATCGCCAAGTGTCATGGCAGCCTGACGCTCTTCGTTTTCGACCAGTTCATTAAATACATGTTTTGGCTGTCTGCGAGTCCTTGTGGCACCACCCTGCCATTTTTGGGTATTGGTATTTTGAGAGCTTATATCGTCATCAAAGTTATCCCAACTGCCAATCTCACGACCACTCGTTTTTGCATCAAAGTCTTCATCAAGGCCCATCCAGTCAGTAAATGACTGCTCTTCCATCTCGGCCTTCATTTGCGCTGCCTGATGGCTAATCCTGCCGGTACGCTTTTTCTTTTCCTTCTTTGCGAAACGCTTGGGCTTCTCGGTAAAGTCAGGGGTAAATCCATCAAGATTACGACGCTGAACCTCTTCAAGCATAGCGGGAGTTACTGCGTCATGGGTACCTGTTTCAAAATCTAACTGCGAGAAGTCTTCTGGATTAAAGTCGCCTGTTACTTCAACACTTGTTACACTGTAAGGGTCAACAGCGGCAACTGCGGGATCAGGAATATCATCACCCAGCAAGCGTCTGTTCACATTGACCGGCGTAAAGCTTGTGGTTCCCCAGTCTGCAGAAGAAGTAACAGAAGCGGCGATGCTCTGTGGCTCATCAGCTGCAAATGTTTCGACAGCCTTTGCATTTTGTGAAATGAGGTCAAGAGGAATCTCGCCTGTAAGATGACGCAGCTCGGTATCCGGGGCATCATCTACAGTAATAACACGCAGTGGTTCCTCTATCATAGGCAATGATGCTGAAAGGCTGCTGAATGATGTAGTATTAACAGGGAGAGGATTCATGAGGCTTGTAGCGCCGAGGTCATTGTTATCCTGACCCATAATATGCGCCATAATAGCATCTGTTTGAGCTTCAGGATCCAGGGGTTCGTTGACGGCGGGTATGCTCTGCACCGCATTTATTCCCGTAATTCCTGTGGCATAAAGATCAGCCTGGGGTTTTTCTTTAATGTATTCAAGTTCACAGGTAGAAGGAATAATGCCCAGAGAACGCACAAGGTCTTCGCCCCTGCGGATATTCTTTGAAACCGGTTCGGTAAGAGTCGCATTATTCATGCTTATGGTTTGCTCAAGCAAAGGATCAATTGATGCGTCTCCACCATTTGCAAGTACCGCTTCATCAATTGATGATCCAATTGGTGTGTTTGTCGGACGCACTCGATCAAGCAAACCAAAAAGCGCCGCAATAGAAGCTTTGTTATCGTTTGCACCGTATGTAAAAGGTAAAACATATTGATGGAGAATAAGTCCAACACCCCAAACAAGCAAAATTACTGCTGCAATAATGGTTATAGCCCATGCGATACTGTGAAACAAAGTGGGTATGGGCAACATCATAAGAAATGTGAAACACAAAACGATGATCATACATACATGGACAAGACCTCTGCCAAATGCACGCACACTCTTAAATAGAGATGAAGCAAAAATGTTAGAGCGCGGTGTATCATAGTGAGCGACAACCACAACAGGACGTTTTTTGGGAGTATTGGGAACAGTAACGGCAGGATGCCTCGCAATTATATTCTGACTGGTAGATTCAGGCCCAATGAGAGAGACGGTTTTGGTCCCTCGTAATTCGAACATATAGAGAGCTGCTGCGATCAGGGCTATAAAGAACATAACTATCGCGAGAATCCCTCGGCTGCAGCCGGCAATAATTCCTGCCAGTGCAACCAATAAAACACAGGCAACGCGTAGTGTGGGTGCCAGCGTTTTGTAATTGAACGTTGTTACCGCCGATTCCAACCCGTGTTCATGAAACACTTTGGAGAGTTCTTTTGCGGCAATTGCTTCTTCTCGTGTTCCTGCCGGAGCGATTTCGTATGCGCCCATTAGGTATTGCATCGTTTCTGCTGCTTTGGCCATGTTGGCCCTCCAACTCGTCATATCCCCAGTACATCGTCGTACATAATATCTTTAACTACCAAACTGTCGTTTCTGTGTTGAAAACGCAGTCTCTATAGTATAAACAAATATCTCCCTCATCTTATTGAGGTTTAGTAATCTTATTATTCTCCCTCAGTATCTAAAGGATTTTCTTCTTCTGTTTCTTCAATGCCTGCTTCTGTCCCCTCTTCAGCAGAAACCTCGGCAGGCTCGGTCTCCTGTTGTACTTCTGTTGGCACCTCGGTATTTGCTACTGTTTGTTGTTGACTTTTAGGAGCAGCTGCCTCGGCGTATTCTTTTTCAGACGGTACGCCAAAACTTACAAGAGATGCAAACTGTGCAACAGAACTGTCAGCGGCAACACATGCATTACGCGCTTTGTTATAAGCATCCTGCTGAGCTTTTGTTGAATTCGAGTAAACATTTGAGATTGCTGACTGATAATTCGCCGGTACAGACGCTTGTGCGGCAGTGGCAGCTTCCTGAGTCGAGGTGACGGTTTGTGCCAACTCCCCTGCCAATGCTGTATTACCCTCTGCATATGCTGAATGGAATTGTAAAACTGTATCAAGATATACAAGACGGGCTTCAATATATGTAGTAAGCGCACTGACATCCAATTCGCTCATAAGCTCTTTTGCAGCCGCAACTTGCTCTTGGGCACTTTGGGTACTCCAAATGGCAGTGTTATCATATTGAGTTAGTTCCCAAAGATTCACATCACTTACATCTTGTTCAGCGCCAAGAGCGAGTGCATAGGCATAGAACTGGTCTCCTGATGTCTGAGCACTCTCATCTGCAACACGCAAAGACTCATAAGCATTATTGAGAGCCTGAAGTACCTGTTGTGTTTTGGTATCTGTTGAAGACACGGTGCGCGCTACATCAATAAGTGTACGACGCGCTGCAATTGAAGTCTTGATAGAATGCAAACCATCAATTGATGCTTCATCCAAAAAGCTGCTGTCACGTAATGCATCATTAGCAAAAGCCTCGGCATTATTAAGCGCTGAAATGGTAGTTGTTGTGCGCATCATATAATCAGAAAGTTTTGCAGTATAGGAACCATTGTCAACTTCTGTTGCCAGTACCGCGTCTATTCCGGTAATTACATCATCCGTGGAGACAAGCTTTTCAATAGCATTGTCAATCTTGGCCTGGGCATCGGTTGTGGTCTTATAACGCCATGCATAATATGCACCAAAAACAATAAGCGCAAGAAGAATAAGAACAATCAAGGTAATAAACACGGTTTTTGCTTTACTCTTTTTTCCAAAAGAGGTATCAAACCCTTTGGTGCCCTGTTGAGCATCGACTTCAGAGATAGGATACAGATCATCGCTACCACCCGAATTTGCAGAAGCACGATTTGAGGCAACCCGTGCGGCAACTAAAGGATTCACCGGACCATCTGTAACATCAAACGTATCAGCATTTTGAGGTGATGTGTTTTGTGCTGCGGCTAAACGCTCGGCTGCTGTGAATGCAACGGTATCAGCACTTGCTGCTATATCAGGTAACTTGGTTTGAACCGGTGTTTCTGCCTCTGTGATTGAATCTGCAATTGCACGCAAAAAGCGATCAGTATCACTTAATGACTGAGACTGGATTGCTCCCATTTCTCCAGATCCGTTTAAGGGGTTACTGGGTAAGCTGATGCCCGCATTCTGCAGAGATGCATCTTCTGCATTGGTAAGACCTCCGCTTTGTTTATTCTTTTTTGCACTCATACGTGCTTCCTTTCCTGCAAATTCATCGCACTTTTGCACAATTGTCTATTATAAGACAATTTTTGCGCATTGTTATCCTATTATGTATAGCTTAGCAGGCTTTACGCTATTATTACAAGATGGTTTTAAGTTTCCGTTCATTTGCCGCAAATAGGAGGTTCTTTGGTCGCGCAAAACGCAACGCATCAAAATGATGCAAGGGTACTGTTACTGGCAATAGAACTCAATTCGTCACGTGGTAAAACATTAAACCAACTTATTAGCGACGGTTTTTTTAACACAAAAACACCGGTACAGGACAAGTCGATAGAGCGTACGTTTTATCGATACCTCAATTATTTACACCAACTCGGCATAAAAACAACATCATATACTCTTGAAGGGCAAACCTACTATAAAATTGATAAATTTCTCACATACGCAGAACCAACAGACATACACCTCAGCGCCGAGCAGGCTTTTGATTTGTTTGCATTAACATCTGCTTACATCCAATGCAACAACTTACCGTATGTAACAGATGTACAAAATGCCCGTAACAAGCTTGCTCAAATACTCGATATAACAGGTGAGCACCATTTACTTGAATATACGTGCGATACTTCCTCTTATAATCACCGGCAAACAGCTTTATACCATACCTGTGTTGAAGCCTGGTCGCATGCTAAGCAGGTTTCTTTTGATTATCTCAGCAAAACAGAAACCGTACATACATACACTGCTCAAATCTGGGGTATGTTTGACCGTCTTGATCACACATATCTTGTTTGTCATATATGTTGTGAAACCGACAATACTATAAAAACATTCAGACTTGACCGTATTGACGAGCGCAGCCTTACAGTAGATCAACAGTCTTTTTATACAATTCCTTCATGGTTTGATAGTAATGATTACCGGGGACTGCCGTTTTCTTTTGGAGATAATCCTTCTCGTGACGCATGTTTTCTTATTACCAACAATGCACCGGTAAGCCATTTTGATGTACTCACCGAGTCACTCGGCACCTGGCAGCAAACAGAGCGTGGGTTCATATGGAATATAACATTCCGCGACCTTCCTGCTTGTGCTTCTTGGGCTGCAGGCGCCGCTTTAGAAGGATTGGCTGTTATAAGTCCTCCTGATCTGGTTGAGATGACACGAACTATTCTTATGCAGGCGGTTGATATACATGGCGCATAAACTCGCTGATACCGTGCATGACCTTATTCTGCTAATTCAGTTTATCCAAGCGCATGCTCCTCAAGACACAATGCTTGATGGAGATCCTGTTATGATTTCACAGCTCGCCGGTTATCTGGGTGTATCTCCGTCACATATTATTACATATATTAATACGTTAAACTATGAATGCGGAGATTTGTTACCTGAGCTTTTTATAGATTTGGACGAGAAAAACGGGTTGATAACTCCACGGCGTATTTGTCAAACTATAGACAAACCATTGCGCCTGACCGCTTTTGAAGCACATGGACTACTTAATGCTTTGGAGATCTCGGGATATTCTCAAGGCGATTTACATGAGAAAGTATCGGGCGCATTACCCGCGCTGCAAGATGATATGCTTCAGACTATGGTACGAGCAGCAGTATCACCCGAACTCAAACACACCATTCTGATGCTTACCACGGCAATTCGCACACAGCAGACCGTTATGATTACCTATTTAAAGCCCGGTTCGAATGACCACACCCACAGAGTTATAGAACCTTATGAGCTTTATTTTGAATCGGTTAACGGGGGATGGTTGGTTCGCGCTTGGTGCCGGCAATCCAATTCCTGGCGTTCTTTTAGGCTCGACCGTATAGAATCCATCAACCAGCAAAATACTCCTTCAACGCATTTGGATCAAAAAGATAATACTTCACCAAAAACAGCCCTGCTGATCATACATGATCCGGCAGCTCTTGATGACGCATATAACTGGCGGGATCTGCATAAAATAACCCAGCCAAGCCGCTTTGAAGAAACACTTCTGAATGGGCGTGAAATGGGTCCTCAAGCTTTCATTGCATATATCCCCTGGTATCAGGGCTCGGTTTGGCTTCCTCAAATGATCATCAGAACAGCTGGAAAGGTTGAGGTTATTGCTCCTCAGTCTTTGCGCGATATAGTATGCGAACTTGGACAGAAAGCGCTTGCAACCCTTACGTCGTTATAGTTTGGTTGTTACACCATTTAGTAATCGTATCCCCTATTTCTCGGGCAGGTATTACGTCGTTTGCTTTATGAGGTAAAGACTGCAAGAACACCTTTCCATACCACATAGACATAAGACGAGGATCGGCCAAGACCAAACATCCCTTGTCTGTGCTCGATCTAATAAGCCTTCCGGCCGCTTGTTTAAACGCTAGTACCGCCTCGGGTAGATCGTGGTTTTTCCAGGCATCGCGACCCTCACGATCTTTGCGTTCCTGAGATAAAGGATCCGTAGGTGCCGAGAAGGGAAGCTTTGGTATCACCACGCATCTCAAGGTATCACCGGGAGCATCAAAACCTTCCCAGAATGATTTGAGAGCAAAAAGCGAGCTGGTTTTCTCGGCAAGAAAATGATCGCGAATTCTGCGCACATTGGAGCTGCGATCCTGGCAGGCAAGCTCCAAACCATGTTGAGCGAGCTCCCCCTGAACCGTCTTGTAACACTGCTCCATCTCAACCCTGCTGGTAAACAGTGTTAATACAGAGCCTCCGATAGAAATATGAATGTCTATGAGAAGCTGAGACAGTGCTTCCAGATAATCATCACGCTGTTTTGCGGGATCGGGCATATCGCTTACAAGCACAATTCCCATATTGCTGTGATAATCATAACTCGACTCAAGTTTGAGAACACTATGTTCATATGTTGCCAGTTTATCGAGGCCCAAAGATCGCTCAAAGTGATCAAACTTCTGGGCTACCGCAATAGTTGCAGATGAATAGACAACGCTTGATACCTCTGGATACCATGATTGGGCAAGGAAATTACCCACATTAAGAAGCTGCGCTGTGAGTTCATATGCTTCAAAACCGGTGCGTTGTGTTGCGCTTACCGCATAGACATAGCGGTCGTCAGTGCCTTTAAGGATTACATCCAATGAGTTTTTTACCTCAGCAAGACCCTTAAGCGCAATGGTTGCTTCTTCAACCGCTCCTTGCAAAGCCGCATCTTCCTGCGCTTCTTCAGTTATTGCTTTAAAAGCCTCCTGACCCGTTTTAATAGCTTTGTCAAGAATACTTCTCAATGATTCTCCGGATTCCAGGACGCGTGCGAACAACGGAGACATGCGCAGTTCATTATCAATTCGCATGGTAGTGGAGTCATAATTACTATATTGTTGTTTAACAAATATCTTGCGACATAGTGTCTTAAGATCGCTAAAGAAGAGTTCAGAAGCTATAGAGGCACGCGAGCATTCAGATGATGTTTTTGTAAGAAGTCCTGCCAAGAGCGTTGTTGCCGGATGCTTCTGGATAGCTCTAAAAAGAATCCCCAGTACACCTGAATGAGAATTGCCCATAATCTCAAAATGTGAAGCAGCTTCTCGAGAATTAACCGTAAGAGACCATTGCCTGCGGGCCTCATCCTCCGCGGAGTGTGCCTCATCTATAATCCAATATCGTATGGGAGGCAATACTTCAATATCACTCCCCACCTGTCTAAAGAGTAGTGAATGATTGGTAACAACAATATCAGAAGAAGCAGCAAGTTTGCGCGCAAGATGTAAATAACAAAGGTGAGGAAAGAAGGGGCATTGCCGTTTTTGGCATTCTGCTGCCGTACTGGTAAAATCAGATCGCTGGAGCTTACCCCATTTTATACCAAGGCAATTAAGATCGCCCTGAGCACTTTGTAAAGCAAAGACACATAACGCGGCGATGGCATTGAGTAAGTCTTCGCTTGGTTCGCAGGTATTACGATCATTATCAAGAACGTCTTCAGATTCCGTTTTTGATCCTTTGCGCAAGAGAGCCAAAAGTTTTCGCATACACGGGTAATTATCATATCCTTTGAGCGCTGTATAGGTAAGGGGAGTATTGAGATTTTTTGAAAGTAACGGCAGCTCATGATTAATGATTTGATCTGTCAGAGCATTTGTTTTGGTGGCAATACCCACAGTAATATGGTTTTTTTGACTTAAAAGTACCGCCGGTACCAAATAGGCAATAGACTTCCCAACACCGGTTCCGGCTTCTATGGCTACTTTTTGATGTTGCATAAATGCCCGGGCAACCGCAAGAGCCATGTCTTTTTGTTCGTTGCGCAATTCATATGCTTCATACATACTTCCCACAATACCGGTATAAGAAAACGCCCGGGTTATCTCATCTTGTGTGGGGTATTCAAGCGGCTGTAACTCCTCAATTTCATAAGCATCTTCCCGGGGCGAAAGCGATAGATGCGCGCAGCATTGCGATCTCTGATCATACAAAGAGAAATGCTCAGGATGTCCAAGCGTGGCAATTTGTGTAAATATATGCCGGTACGGCCATGCTACAGATGGGTATAGGTTAGCAAGCGTTGTTAAAAGACCGGTTGGCAAATCTGATGCAGCCGTTAATAAAACTCTCCACAAGCCGCATGTTGCTATTACATCATCAAGAGCCCGGTGTGTACTGCTGTGGAGGCCAAATGCCCGGGATAAATCATGAAGTTTGTGGCTTGTTAAACAGGGGAGTACAATCCTTGAAAGCTCCAGAGAGTCAATCCAGGTATCACCAACCTGGACTCCATCATTTGCCTTTTTTAAAAAGTGCATATCAAATATCGCATTGTGTGCAACAAGAACGGTATCGCCCGCAAACTCCATAAACTGTTCGACTACAATCTTTGCACATGGAGCGTCTTTTACCATTTCGTTTGTGATACCGGTAAGAGCAGCGATCTCAACGGGGATAGGCTTTTGCGGTTTAATAAAACAATCAAAGGTGTCTATAATATCTCTGCCTCGCAAACGGGCAGCTGCTACTTCTATAAGCTCGCACTCTTTAAAGTCAAGACCGGTTGTCTCGGTATCAATAATAACCAGATCATCTTCCAACAAGCCAAAGTTATAGACTTTTGCACGCTCAGCCAAAGTCGCATATCCGTCAATGACATTTTGATGTGCATAAGGGGACAATATTGATGCGAGTTCAGGAGCAATTTGGCTGGACATACAGAACAATCGGCCTCTTTCTTATCTCATAGATGTAAGCATGATTATAGTAACAGAACTTATCGCCATAAGAAGGAGAAATAAACAGAATCCGTATACCACGTGAACTCCGATTTTTATGCATGACTCACAAATTTGCATGGTATCCTATAGCGGCAATAACTATTGTTTGCAAAACGGGAGGTTGCATGAGCAAGGTTGATGTGTATATTGGAGGTTACCTCCTTTTTGATGAAGTAACTCAAGAAGAAAGCGGCCGTCTTGCCTCAAACCTATGTGTAATAGGCATGCCGTTAACAATAACATATGTAAACGATTCTGACCGGTTTGTGGTTTCGGTTCCAACCGGTGAAACCATTGGCACTATCAGACCCAAAAACAAACTTGCTATGCGTAGCGCTTTAGAAGATGGTTGGACCTGCAAAGCCTGGTTATCGCTTGTTTATTATAATAATGATACAAAATTGTTTGGCGGAGAACTGGTATATCAATTCTACCATGTAAAAACCTCTCAGGTTGCCGAGCAGGCCGCGCTTGATAACTATGCTCAACGCACTTCAGAACGCCTCGCTGCAGGAAACCGTCCCGATGTAGTACTTACCGGCACTGCTTATGACACAATTATCGAAACCGGCGACTGGAATGACAACTCTAAGCAGGCGCTTTTAATAGACACCAGCCGCTCAAGCGGAACCGTCGTTTTTAAACGCAAAAAAGGTTTTGCAGATAAACTGGCAGCTGGAGCGATTGAACATAATCCGGGATGCCGAGTTGCACTCATTATTGCCGCACTTATTCTCATCGCAATAATTGTTATAATTGTTATCAGTTGCACTTCGAACCAATAACCATGATGTAAGGAGTATGTAATTATGGCCAAAGACGGTATTATTCTTTATTCTTCAAAAACGGGGTACAGCAAGCGTTATGCCGAGTACCTTGCTGAGGAGCTTGATTACACTATTAAACCAATTCAAAAAGCAAACCTGTTTAACGTCTCCTGTTATCCTGTTGTTATTTATGGCGGAGGTCTAAAACATAACCGAATCGACGGGCTTCGCGGTATTATTGATGGTTTTAAATATTTAGGCGACCAGACTCTTATTATTTTCTCGGCAGGATTAGCGTCTCTCAACGATGATCTAATTAAACAGATAAAAGCTCACAATTTCCCTGAGTTTATGAGTGATGCATATGTATACCAACCGCTTCCCGGTGGTTTACACCGTAAAGACTGTGAAGGCAACGGACCGGTGGCAAAAGAAGTTGCATTGTACCTTCAAAAGCGTGACGAGCATAAAAAACTGACGCGCGGCGACAAGCTCGCTCTTGCTATTGCAGAAGGTCAAACTCCTGATCAAGACCGCTTTGACACATCTGCGTGCGCAACCATTATTCAGGCCGCCCGTTGCCATGTGTAATTAATATTTCTTACAAAAAACGCTCCGGTTATACACTGTATCCGTCGCTTTAACCTTATAAAAACGCTTCGGATAAAGTATATATCCGGAGCGTTTTTTGTAAGAAATATTAATTTTTGTACAGATATAATTCGGGTTAAGATTCGAGGGCCAGTTCCAGGATTTTCTCACAGACATCACCAAAATCATAACCAACATGCTTTGCGGCATCAGGTAAAAGAGATGTTGGGGTCATACCGGGAATTGTATTGGTTTCCAGAATTACACACTCTCCTTGAGGGGTAATGATAAAATCTGATCTGCTCATCCCTCTGCAACCCAAAGCTTTGTGTGCACGCACTGCGTACTCCTGAACTTGTTTATACACCGCTTCATCAAGCCGCGCCGGAATAATATGATCTGCTCCGTCAGCCGAATATTTAACATGGTAGTCATAATACTCCGCATGAGGAACTATTTCTATTACCGGCAGGGCATTTGGATTATCATTACCCAAAACAACGGCGGTAACTTCTGTACCGGCAACATATTTTTCTATTAGCATGTCATCGCTGACATCAAACAGGGAGGGGAGAAAGTCTTCGAGTTCCTGAGCATTGTGGATTATGGTAATACCCACACTCGAACCATCCTTGTTTGGTTTTACAACGCATTTTTCGCCAATAACCGTAAGTATGTTTTCAAGTGAAATTTGCTGGCCTTTATACAAGTGCAATGATGGCGCAATGGGAATACCATGTTCTTTAAAACATATCTTAGCTCGTGCTTTATCCATGCCCAATGCGCTTGCAAGGACGCCGCTTCCGGTATAAGGAATATGCAGAAGCTCAAGAATACCCTGGATAGTACCGTCTTCTCCGCCTTTACCATGAAGAGCAACAAACGCAATGGTAATGTTTTGGGAAACAAGCTGGTTTATCATATTTACAACGTCTTTTGTATCAATAAAGATCGTGTAATAACCGCGCTCTTTGAGGGCTTTATATACACCGTCACCCGAGCTTAAGCTAATTTCGCGTTCATTGCTTGTACCGCCTGCCAATACAGCTACACGAATCTCTGAATGTTGCAGTGCCGGCATATTTACTCCCTCAAATTCTGCATCAATATACTATGAAACAATAAACATGCATACAATCCAAAGAGCCACAAATACAATCAAAATGATAGTGGTTTTCCCGAGTGCAGTAAAAATAGCATCGCTCGGCTCCATATTGCCAAGTTTTCTTGATGTTATGTGGGCTGTAATTGCCACAAGTAAAACACTTGCCACAAAGGTGGCTATAAGAATTACGATTCCTGCGGTAAAGTATCCGCTATTTTCCATGATTGTAGTATGGGAACCTAATACCCTGAATACCCATATCAGACATATTAAAGCAGCACAAATACCAAACGCGATAAATGGAATCCAGGAGCGTACAGGATCAAATTCGTCGACCATATCATTAAAGTATTGTTGTTGAAACTCCTGCTTATTTAAATAGCGTTTGTTATATCTGCTAAACGAAGATTTGTCACGAATCTCTCCCTGACGCCTGTGAGCGCCTTGAAAATTCTGATTTGATTTATTGTTGACGTTATAGTTGTTCTGCGGCATACTCACCACATCTTCAAACTATAAGTGTTTTTTAAGAATAACACGCCGCCATACTCCTTACTCGTTTTGTCTGTGCTTAGTTTAAAACATTTTTAGACACAATACATTGATTAAACGGTATAGTCTTCTATAAGACATAGATATTCCTAGGTCTCCTCCTTTATACTACACGCAACAGAATTTTAATGAGTCACGAGTAAGGATTAGATTATGAAACGAGCAACGGTAGATACTATTGGCTTTAAAGCTTTAACACAAGCTGAGTTAGCAGAGGTTATAACCGAGGAACTCCAGCAGCCGTCATTCAGAACCAAACAAATTCTACAATGGGTTTATCAAAAAGGAGCTGTTTCTTTTGACGATATGACCAATGTCCCAGCTTCTTTACGCGATGTACTTTCTAAGCAGTATCCGCTATACACCCCAAAGATTATTAAGAAACAGGTTTCTCTCGACGGCACTCGTAAGTATTTAATTGAGCTGGTAGACGGCGCTCATGTAGAAACGGTTGGTATACCTTATAAAGATCATTTGTCGGTATGCGTATCCTCGCAAGCCGGTTGCTCTTTGCGTTGTGCTTTTTGTGCAACCGGACAAGCCGGTTACACCCGTAACCTTGGTTGTGGCGAAATTGTAGATCAGGTTATGCTTGTGGCTCGTGATTTTGAAAAGAGAGTTTCAAATGTTGTCTTTATGGGTCAAGGCGAGCCGTTTTTAAATTACGATGCGAGTATTGAGGCTGCGCGTATTATTAATGAACCAAATTGTCTTGGTATTGGTGCCAGACATATTACCATCTCAACTTCTGGCATTCTTCCTCAAATAAGAAGGTTTGCTTCTGAACCTCAGCAATTTACACTTGCAATATCCCTGCATTCCGCAATACAAGAAACCCGCGATGAAATAATGCCCGGTGTTAAAAATTACACTTTGGATAGACTCCGTGATTCTATTATTTCTTATGCAAATGCTACCGGGCGACGTCCTACATTCGAGTATTTAATGATCAACCATGTTAATGATTCCAATGAGCACTTAAAAGCTCTGGTAGCTTTTTGCCGAGGAACACTTTGTCATGTTAACCTTATTCCTCTTAACCCAACACCCAAATCTCGGTTTACCCCGTCTCCTCTTGAGAGAATCAAGGATTTTGAACAATATCTCACAAGCGTAGGAATTGAAACGACAATACGTCAGTCATTTGGTGCAGATATTGACGCAGCCTGCGGACAACTAAAACAAAAGTATAAATAATATATTGATTTATTAAAATTTATACCTTAGGGGAGTTGTGAATTAAGAAACAGGG